>DATNQL010000890.1:0-9798 GCA_036704025.1 Stenomitos sp. | reverse complement strand
TCGCCAATTCCCGTTGCGATATTTCTTCATTCTCATACACGAGTATTATTTTTTCCCGGAAGTCCAGTGAGTAAGCTTTCATCTTTACACCCTCAACAGTTCCCCATTACTGTACCTCGGTTATTCGAGAAACGCTATAATTGCCAATTACCCATTACCCATTACCCATTACCGTCCTTTAGAGTTTTCACGAATGATTTAGACTGGCTATACCTTCACACCCCACACCCTACACCCCACACCCCTTTCAAAAATTTTTATATCCAATTTAGATGCGCCGCCGCTTAGACTGGCATGGCGATTGCCACTCCTCCAGCGAGTGGACATCGAACGAAGCTATAAGATAAACTGGTAATGAGTTTGGATTAGACCGTTCAGTATCGTAACTTAAACGGTTGCCAGCAGTCTTTCCAAAATTTTTAAGAATTATTTTAACGACTCATGACTGAGGCTGAAGTTCCTGATGTATAGACGCAAGGGCTTGAGTCTCGTCGCTAAAATGAAAGACAAGGACGATATGGATCAACAAACCAATACATTAAGAGCCTCCCATATGCAACATGAAGCGGCAACTGGAAAACCGATTCGCTCACTGGAAGACGCCCTCAATAAATGTCAAGTATTGGGGATGCGTCTCAGTCGTCAACGTCGCTTCATTCTAGAACTGCTTTGGCAAGCCAAAGAACATCTTTCCGCACGAGAAATCTATGATCGATTAAACCAGCAAGGTAAAGCGATTGGTCATACCTCTGTATATCAAAATTTGGAGGCACTATCGGGTCAAGGCATTATCGAGTGTATCGAGCGCTCAGATGGTCGTCTCTACGGTAACGTCTGTGATGCTCACAGCCATGTTAACTGCCTGGATACGGATCAGATTATTGATGTTTTTGTCCAATTGCCCGCCGATTTACTCGACAAAATTGAGCAACAAACGGGGGTACGGATTACAGAGTATAAAATTGACTTCTATGGTTACCGAACCCATAAATCCGAGGAGCCAGTGAAGTCCGTCAGCTCCAATTAGTAGTGCGAAACAATAGCTGTTTCAGGGGTGAATGAATTAGGGATAATCAAGTGGATTAGCGATCGCCGTCTCTTGATCCCCATAATCATCTTCACTCTCACTATACCCACCCTCAGCCAAAGCAGATATTTCCTGCTGAATGTTTTCAATTCTGGCGGTTTCACCCTCATACTCATCGTCAGTCTGCGGAGTCCTGTACCGACTCTCCGGTAAAACCAGTTCCCCTTCTGCACTTTCAATAAAAATCGGTGTTTCTTCCCCTAAAAGTTCATCATCATCACCTCTACTGAGAATCTTGGTGGGAGTTAAAGATTGCTTGTAAGCTTGAAACTCTTCTGGGGAAAATATCGCGCCACTATGCATAGTCACGTTCGTCAGCGGTTCATCTAACTGCGTTTGAAATAGGCAAGCATGGGTAAGATTCGCCGATTTGAGGTTCGCTCCTTTGAGGTTTGCCCCCGACAAATCGGCTCCTTCTAAGTTGGCATGAGCAAGATTAGCATTGGACAGATTAGCGCCAGCCAGACTGGCTCCCGATAAATTGGCATGACCCAGATTGGCGGCAGCTAAATTAATGCCAATTAACTCAGCCGTCGATAAATTGGCTCGTTCCAGGTTGGCCTCCGCCAACATCGCTTGATTCAGACAAGCTTCTGCTAACTGCATCTTTTTCAAACTGCCTCGTGTCCGCTGCCAAAAAGCCGTTGGAGATAGGGCAGCGGTTCGTCCGATAAAGCTTAATAATTGGTCGGGATCGAATTCTTGGGGAATATCAGGATTCCCACAAGGCCAGAAAGAAATTTGAGCTTCTTGTGATCCTGAACATAACAATAAAAAGACATTGATTCCCACCGCCGCATCTACCTGTAAGACATTCAAGGGGTTATTCAGTGCAGACAACTGAGCGTGAGCTTGGTGAGCAACACCTTCATCCAGCCATTGACCTCGACAGTAAGCTCGATAGAAGCGATAGAGGCGTTGAAAGAGAACCGAAAAAGAAAAAACCCTAGAATTACGCCTTTGTTCCCGACGTAGACGTTCAATCACGAGGGCTTCAATTTCTGCGGATAAAATTCCATATCCCAGTAGGGCGTAAAGATGGTGAGCCACAGTAACCGCGTCATGGATCACAAAAGTGACCTCATTGTACTGGTCTGGAACGGTTTGGGTCAGAGCCGTCAACTGCTTGGCCATTTCTTCCGCCCCCAAGTATCCCCCTAAGCTGGGGTGGGAGAATTCGAGCTGAATCGGAGGAGATAATCGCGCCGTGGCAGGGAGATTGGGGGTGAGCGGCGTTTTAGGCAGGAGGTGACTGGAGCCTTGGGAAGGAACTGAAAGTTTGTTGTAGCTGACGGGGTTAGGACTCATACCTTCACCTCTCCCCTGTCCCCCGATACCCACTTTCTCCTTGGTTTGGGAACGGAAAAACAGGGCAGGGAGAACTGGAGGGGAAACCGGAATGATTGGCTCACGACTGGAATGTTGAACCAGGGGATTTGGCTCAGACTGGCGAACCAAATCCTTTGGTAGAGCCTGTGAGGTGATTGGCTTCGCCGTTACGCCATGGGTAATGGCATCCGATGACACTTGATATTGACCCGTTTGAATAATCGTCAGAGCTACCACCTGCATTTGGTGACGCAACTCTTGGGGATCGCGGCCTTGAAGCAAATTGGCGATCGCTTCTAGAGAGCGGCTAGCATGAGCCAAACCCTCCCGGATTAACTCCGGGAGGGGGCCATCTCCAGTGGCGGGTTCTCCCAGCAGCCAGCGCGTCATCCGGTCGTAAATTTCAAACTTGACTTGGGGGGATTCCATCTGAAAAATGCTCTCATCCACCCAGCCATCTCGATGTAAGATGCCCAACAGATACAGCATCAGAGGGCGTGTCACTAAACTAGCCACCTTATTGCCCGATGAGCGTTGCTTAAAGGCTCCGCCATGCTTCAAAAAACTAAAATAAGCCTGAGCAATGGATTTCGATTGCAGCTTCGCCCAAGCACTGAACCATTGCCTAAACTCATCCTGCCCCATCGGCTCAACCACAATTCGATGTAGCTGGTCGGGTAAGTAAAGAGTACTCGTTTGCCGAGATTTTTTGATCAGGCCATCTAACGTCGCACGGCGACTAGTCAGAAAAATTTTATGTCGGGGTAAACCGGTCGCATCCGTGTTCTGATTATGGAAACGCATCACTTGTTCCATCAACGTCCACAGGTAACGCTCCGTCTGAGTCGAGCGAGGGAGTTCATTCACACCATCGAGGATGAGTAAGCAGGGGGGCGAGTTGGGGGAGAGCCAGCCATCGGTATCCGTGAAACGCCCTACCGGGAAAGCAGAGTCCAGTGTCTGCTCCAAGGTTTGCCCTAAGGTGGCATCTCTGAGCCGGATTAAGACAGGCATCCAATTGGGATAGAGTTTCTGAGCCACATGAGCCGCCCAAATCTGGCAGAAACTGGTCTTGCCACCGCCAGGAGCCGCTTCAATCACGGCGATACTGGTTTTATCCTCTAGTTGGGAAATCGCCCATTGCATCAAATCGACAACTCGTGAGGAGCCTGGGGTTGAAGAGGAGTAATCGGGAGTGTAGTCTTCTTCATCCCGAACGACTCGCCCTTTGAGGGGAATATATAAATCCTTGAGGGAAAAGGGTTCTGCCAGGAGGGGTTCACTCAGGGCACAGGTGAGCGCGGCTCGATAGTATTCCCGATTGAGGTTCAGCGGCAGTGAGGCTGTTGAAAGTTCAGCGGGTTGAACCGGGACAGGCGCGATGGTTGTGTCTCGCAAGGGGCCTAAATTCCCTAAGCGCACAAACTTTTGTAGCTGTGCTAAAGGGAGGGGATTCTCCGCAATCACCGTGAGCAGATAACCTGGAAGTCCGTTACTCAGGCGTTGTGTGAGCAATTTAGCTTCAGTGTCTTCTGTACCATTGGCGACAAACCAGGCGATCGCCAAATTATTCATCTGTTGTACCAAAAATGAGTCAGCCACCAACGACAGCGCTTGTTCCGCCTGACTATCACTCAGCCGTCCCGGTCGCAAGGTCTTGATTAATGCGATCAATTGTGGATCGCCCAGGGATTGGTCAGCCTCTTGGCCTGTGGGGACTAGCGCTCGGTTGACCCAAGGTCTTCTCAATTGAGATTCTTGTTCTAAAATTCCTTGTAATGCATTCAGATAAGCAACTTGAAAGGTGAGCCAAGTGCCTTCATTACGCTTTAATGGCTTTTTCCGGCTCAAAATCCGCAACAGTCCCACTGTTAACTGGGAGAGGGCTGGAGCGGCTTCCCACGCGGCTTTCAAGGGCAACTCCAAAACGTCTGTCAAGGCACTAATCGCAAAGGGATTAAGGCTCTTGACTTCCATATCCTGGGCCAGGCGAAAGGCAATGCCCGCAATCTGGGCACTATCATGTCCCAGTTGGCGGCGTTCAATGTGGCGCTCCGCTAGCCAATGCCGAATGCTTAGGCTCATGCCACCCTAGTCACTCCAAAATTTGCTCACTCATCTTATTGTGAACCCTATACAATGAGTGCGAATCACTCCGATTTCAGTCTGAAAGACTGGAGGCCGTGTGATCCGCTGAAGTAAAAAGGACGAAGGACAAAGTATGAACAATTGTTTTATCCTTTATCCTGGATATGCTTCATCTTTATCAATATCGCCTACCAGGGACTCATCGCGTATCCGTGCCAAAAAAAGAATTGCACCGATTCCATGTCCAAGCGCCCTTTCAAGTTGGTAAACGGCGGGGACGCAAACTGGTCATCCGACTGGTAAACCACACTCACAGCTCTTTGCCACCCGCTAGTGGGGAGTTGGGTGCTGGGAATGTAGAAGCTTCTCAATCGTCTCTCTCCACAGCCTTGGTCCCTGTTCAAAAGCGACGATTCCAGATTCGCTGGTGGCGGTGGACGCTGCTGTGGCTGAGCGTCCTATCTATCATGGGGGTCGCTGTTACCGCCGGGGTGTTGTTGCTGACGAAGCTGCCGCCTCCCGTCGATTGTCGGCGCATCTCGACCTTGTCTGCTGATGGTGACCGCTTGTACTGCGCTAGAGCGGCGGCAGAGTCCGGGAAATTAGAGCAGTTAGTGGCAGCCATTGGGTTGGTTCAGCATTGGCCTTCCGGGCACCCTCTCTACCCAGAGGCTCAGCGCCAAATGAAGGCATGGAGTCAGGCGATTCTGGATCTCGCACAGCAGAAAATTCATGAGGGGAACCCCTTAGAAGCGATCGCGATCGCCAGTAAAATTCCCTTCAGTAGTCCGATTTATGCAGAGGCGCGAACCCAAATTACCACCTGGCAACAGCACCTCCAACGGGCGGAGGAAATTACCCGCCAGTTTAAAGACGCCCTAAAAGTGCAGGGCTTCCAGAAAGCCAGCTTGCTGATTACACAACTTTCACAGCTAAATCAAGAATCCTGGACTTTATCCCGTGTTGATGAGCTGCTCAAGCAACTTACCGCCGAAAAACAGGCATGGCAGCAATTGGAGGAGGCGCGAGAACTTGCTAAATCCAATCTGTTGGAGCCGTTGGTGGCGGCCATTACTTTGACGACGAAAATTAATCCCAACAGCTATGTTAAAGCTCAAGTTCTAGAAGAGCAGTCTCGATGGAGTCGCACCCTCGTGCAAATGACGACCCAGCTATTCCAACAGCAAGATTTTACTGGGGTCGTGAAGGTGCTAGAAAAGATTCCGGTCACAACTCCCCAGTATAGGGAAGCTCAGGATTGGATTCGCCTGAGTCGTGGGAGTGAAACCGCCAAGAAAGACCATATTCTCGCCCTGGTGGATGCGCTGGCGGCCGTGCGCCCCATTCAGTCCAAAAGTCCAGTCCATAAACTGGCTTCATCACGAGCCACGCTCTGGCAGCAAGAGTTGCAAGACCTGTCTCAATTGCAATTGGCTCAATGGTTCGCTCGCTCCAAACAACGTACCGGGTTGGCTTATGCGATTGACCAAGCCGCTCGTATCGCCCCAGGACGCCCCCAACGTCAACGCGCCCAAACGTTTATTGCCCAGTGGCGCAAGGAAATTCAGCTCATCGATGACCGCAATACCCTCGCCAGCGCTCAACAACTGGCTCAAGGGGGAACCATTGTAGAACTCAAGGGAGCCGTAGAACTCGCCCGTCAAATTAAGCTGGGACAGCCACAGCGGATCGAGGCTCAAACGGAGATTGCGAAATGGACTCGACAGATTCAAGCACTCGAAGACCAACCCATCCTAGATTTAGCTGAAGCGTTTGCTCAACGTCGAGATTTAATGGCGGCGATTTCTACCGCTGGACAGATTCGTGCCAATCGACCCTTATATCCTGAAGCACAAAAGGCGATCGCCAATTGGGTTGCCCAAGTTCAGACCGCCCAAGACCGTCCCATTCTGGACGCGGCAGCCGCCCTAGCCGCTCAAGGACGTTTTGATGCGGCGATCGCAACAGCGGCTCAAATTCCACCTGAACGAGCACTTTACCCACAGGCTCAAGCGGCTATCTCCGCTTGGGCGGCACAAAAAGCGACCAGCCAAAGTGAAGCACAATCCGCTCCGTTGGAGTCAAACTAAAGACAGTTGACGCTAACAGGGGGAGATGGGGAGTGGATAAAATGCGTGTAAAAACCTCTTCCCCTCTCACAATGGTTACCTGCCCCCGAATTGAGCTGTGAACTCCTCCTTCCCTCCCCCACTTCCCTCACCGTCCCATCGCCCAGAGGCGACGCCGATTCGCCTGGTCTTGATTGATGATGATCCCATCTTTCTGTTGGGTCTATGCACAGCTCTCGAAGCCTTTCCTGACTTGCAAGTTGTGGCACAAACTGATTCAGGAACAGAAGCTCTCAATATCCTGATGGGCTTGCAACCCCATTCGGTGAGGGTGATCATTTTGGAACTCGTTAGTGGTCGCTCGAACATCAATCCCTGGTCTGGATTGCCCCTGTGCCAACGATTGAAGGGTGATTACCCAGATGTGCCGATTTTACTGCTCACCTCACAATCCGAGCCGCTCGTCCTCCGAGCAGCCCAACAGTTCGGCATTGAGGGCTATTGTCCCAAAGGTGTTGCCATTGCTGAACTCGTCCAGGCTATCCGTCAGCTTGCCATGGGTCAATCCGATTGGCAGAGGCTACCCAACTTGCCACCCACACCAACCCCTGCTTTACGCTCTCCGAGTTGGCCTCATCAAGTGCGCTCCTATGGACTGCGGCAAATCGCAGAGTCCTTGGCACAGGTGACTCAAGAGCTACAAAAACCCAATCTTTCCAACTTCGATTGGCTGTTCTGGAGTGGACGCCGCCGGGAACTTTTAGCCGCCCGTTGGCTGGTTAACCAGCTATTACCCACGGAGTTCATTGTGGTAGAACAGAGGGCAAGTTCGGAGCGACGGCCAGAAGTTGCCAGACCAAGTTCAGAGCGAACAGTCGAACCCATTCCCTCCCAGACTGGAGGACGTTACCCAGCGCGAACCTCTCGTTCTGCGATCGCTCCCTCGCTGTCGGCAAACGTCCAAGCTCCCAGTCTCCAGACCGCTACACCCTTTGAGCTAACCTTGTCCCTGCTCCAATCCGACTTATCCAATCTCAGTGGTGTGCCGTTAGATATTGATATTCTCGTAACAGAGAAAAAACGGGATTTACTCTATATCGTCTTACGAAAATTACAAGAAATTCTAGAGGAATTGCGTTTTTCTCAGGTTACCCTTGAGCAACTTCCCCCTAAGCGATCGCAAATTTTGCTGGATTTATGGCAAGCCTCGGTCACCGATTTCTTTGGGAAATATTACACCTTGCCGTTGGATAACGAAAACTTAGAGATTGTTAATGTTTTGCTCAGTTACTCTGTCATTGTTCAAACGTCCCTTCTCGATAAAATTCCCTTAGTTGTGGAGTTCTTATCTCACCAACTCTTTGACAGTCCTTTACTCATTGATAATGTATCTTATTCCGCTCGGACGCCTGAAGCGTTAGTTCAGTCAGAAATGTTACTACAGAACCTAATGATTAGAGTGGCTAATGCGGTGATTCAACCCTTATTAAATGAATTTGCTGATATTGAATTAATTAAACAAACTTTTTATGCTCAACATTTAATTTCATCCCGAGAAATAGCTCGATTTCGTAACAATTTATCTTGGAAATATCGGCTTGTTCAGTGGGTAGAAGAACCAAAAGCGATCTTCGAGAACCGATATCCTGTCTTCGTTCTGAGCGACGCGGGCATCAAACAAACCTCGATTTATGCCCCCCGCCGTCAAGAGTTGGAACAACTGCAAGGTATTCCCTTAGCTGTGACGTTAGCTTTTGAGACACGAGATGCGATCGCACCGCGCCTGCGTGCTACAGTTGCCTGGGCGGGCCAAGGTGTCGTTTACTTGCTCACCCAAGTGATCGGTAGAAGTATTGGGTTGGTGGTTCGAGGTGTGATTCAAGGCATTGGAAATACCTTGCAAGACGCACGGTTTGGGAAAAATGGCGAACGAGGCAAGTAAACCTCCTCATATCACGTCCGGTTAAACACCAGCGTTAGGATTGACGCGGGGACGCAGGGACGCACAGATGTTTTTATGATGGGTAATTAGACGGACATGATATCACCCCCAAAGAGATGATGTCTTTCTGTCGCCCTGAATCTGACCCTATAAGACTCCTATTAAATTCAAATTTCAGCCCAATTTCTGTAGAAAGTCGTTGCCCCATGATTGACACGATTGACGAACCGTCGCTCCAGGAACTGCAAGACCTGATCCAATGTGTAATCAAAGCACAAACCGACAATCTTTCAGAGATTGTAAAAATTGCGCGTCTCAATCCTGCTGAAGATTTTGCTGGAGCCGATCTGAGAAATACTAGCCTCAGAGGTGCAATTTTAAGTGATGCTGACCTCAGTGGGACTGACCTCAGTGGTGCCAACATTAGAGGTGCCATTCTCATCAATGCTAACTTGAGTGAGGCCACCTTGAATGAAGCTGATTTGAGCCATGCCAACCTTATTCGCGCCAATTTGAGTGAATCAAAGTTGAATCACGCAAATTTGAGCTATGCAAATCTGATTGTTGCCAATTTGCTCCGTGCTGACTTGAGCGAAGCTGATTTGAGAGGAGCCAACTTGGGCGGAGCAGAACTGAGTCAAGCTAACTTAGGAGGGGCAAATTTGGGAGGAGCCAACCTCCGTGGTGCTAGTTTGGGTGCGACTAATCTGAGTGGGGTCAACTTGATTCGGGCTGATTTACGCCATGCCGTCTTAATTCGTGCCAACCTCTGCTTAGCAGATCTTATTTGTGCCGATTTACGCTTAACCAGCTTGTGTGGAGCGGATCTGATTGGTACTGATCTGTGCCTTGCCAACCTGAGTGGCGCTAACCTGAGTGGTGCCAACCTGAGTGGTGCCAACCTGAGTGGTGCCAATCTCAGTGATGCCAACCTGAGTGGTGCCAACCTCAGCGACATTAAATGCCGGGGTATCACGGTTAAGAACACTCAGTTCTCTAGAAATTTAGGCATTTGTGAGCAAACACAACTTAATTTAATGCGCCAAGGGGCAATTTTTGAGAAGGTGCAGGGTGAGCGCGATCGCTACAGCTTGGCTCATCGGTCAAAGTGAGATAAATTGTAAAGTTTTGTAGTGATAGTTCATCTTACGTCACAAATAGGGGCAGTCTCATTCGATGAATATCCAAGTAACATCCTCACCCGTTACCCTACTAAGCTGTGACGCATTTAAGAAAGCCTATTTCCATACCCCATACCCCAACACCCCATACCCCATACCCTA
>DATNQL010000889.1:0-10647 GCA_036704025.1 Stenomitos sp. | reverse complement strand
CTAATCACCCCCAAGCCGTAGACGCGTTTCGCCACCCAGGGATTGGTCAACTCGGCATTTTCCCGATTCCCAGCGCCACGGGCAAAATCATTGGCGTCCTGACTCTGGAATCTCGATCTCAACAAAAACTTCAGGAAGCGCCTCAACAAGATATTTTGTTAGCCGCTTGCCGAACTTTAGGTGTTGCCATTGAACGTGCCCAAGCTCAAGAACACCTGCGGCGAGCGAATGAGGATTTAGAACGAGCCTCTCGACTGAAATCAGAATTCCTCGCCTCTATGTCCCATGAACTGCGGACACCCCTCAACAGTATTTTGGGATTTTCAGATTTGTTACAACGGCAGACAGGGGGCACCCTGTCCTCTCGGCAACTGCTCCATATCCAAGCTATTGAGAAAAGTGGTCAGCACCTGTTGCAACTGATTAACGATATTCTCGATTTGTCGAAAATTGAAGCGGGTAAAGCTGACTTGGAATTAGCACCCGTTTCGATTCAGGAGCTATGTAACTCCTGTCTGAAAATGATTCA
Source organism: Stenomitos sp. (assembly GCA_036704025.1). Lineage (GTDB taxonomy): Bacteria > Cyanobacteriota > Cyanobacteriia > Cyanobacteriales > Coleofasciculaceae > Allocoleopsis. The sequence continues at coordinate 10,118 of DATNQL010000889.1, read as the reverse complement.
GCCTCGTGCTGATAAAAAACGACTCGCTCTGTCACTGGAACTGGATTCCTGCCTCCAGGAGGTATTTTTGGATGAACGTCGTGTCCGTCAAATCTTGATTAACCTCCTCTCCAATGCCATTAAGTTTACTCCAGAGGGTGGAACCATCAAGCTGGGGGGACGGCTTGCCTATGGGTGCCAGCTTCAGCAAGAATTTCGACCGGATCGCAGCCCGATTAATTGCAGTACTCCGTATTTATGCTTAGAAGTCAGCGACAATGGCATTGGCATTGCCCAAGACAAGCTACACTTGTTGTTTCGACCGTTCCAACAAATTGATGCGTCCTTAGCACGGCGTCACGAAGGCACGGGTTTGGGACTGGCACTCACCAAGCGGCTAGCAGAACTTCACGGGGGTACGGTTTCGGTAGAATCACAAGAAAATCAGGGTAGTACCTTTCGCGTCTGGCTGCCGTTGACGGAAATGCGCTCTAGTCAACAGGCGAACACCAGAGGGAGTGACGGCAAAACGTCTAGTGCTTCTTCCCTCAACCCTGCACACCGCCGAAAAGATGCCAAGCGCATCTTGGTAGTGGAAGATCAGCCCTTTAATCAAATGTTGCTGTCGGAAGCGCTGGAACTAGAAGGGTATGCGGTGGATTGGATACAGGAAGGTCAGATCATGCTGGAGAGGTTGTCGTCTGCGTTGGTCACACCGGAGTCTCTACCGGATCTGATTTTAATGGATATCCAACTACCGGGAGTGGATGGATTTGAGCTGATTCGTCAACTCAAAGCTCATCCCCTTTGGCAGAATGTGCCAGTGATTGCGGTTACGGCAATGGCAATGGCAGGCGATCGCGATCGCTGCCTCAGTGTGGGTGCTGATGACTACTTAAGCAAGCCTTTGAACTTGGACAAACTCATGACGACAGTTCGCTCTTTTCTGGGGGCGAAGAATTTGGGTTTAGAGTAAATAAGCGGCGGCGCATCTAAATTGGATATAAAAATTTTTGAAAGGGGTGTGGGGTGTAGGGTGTGGGGTGTGAAGGTATACAAATTAAATGCGTAACAGCTTAGGAATACCCCAGGTGGTAGAGGGTCATCGCTCAGATGGTGTGGTTCAATAAAATAAACAAATAGTTACATTTGGCTCATAAAGGAGTCATTCACAACATTTGTTGGGACGGGTAGAGATATCAGGATAAGGGTGATGCAGTCCAAGAAAATAATGTCTCACTACCCATCAATATCGCTAGAGTGAACTAGAAGGTTCATTGCAATTTTTAGGGCTGTCGTTGAAAAACCCAGGACAGCCAGATATAAGAAATTCAGGGGAATCTATACGAATGAAAAAATATACAGTCTGAAGGATGAAGTCTGATTTTTTTATCCTTCATTCTGAATTTTTAAGCTTTTATCATAGGCTTGGATTGTTCTTAATATTTTATCCGCTATGGCAAACCCTACGGTTCATATTTTGTTAGTCGATGATGACCCGACTAATTTATTTCTGCTAGAAGAGTTATTAATCAGTGAAGGGTACACGCCTCTTTTAGCGAATTCAGGAATTGAAGCGTTAGAAATAACAGCTCAATTAATTCCAGACTTGATTTTACTGGATGTCATGATGCCGGAAATGGATGGTTTTGAAATCTGCCGTCGATTACGAGAAGATTTGAGATTTCAAACAATCCCTATCATTTTTTTAACGGCTTTGAATGATGAAGATTCAAGGTTGCGTGGATTGTCCATGATGGGCGATGACTATCTCACAAAGCCGATTAACAGTCAATTATTGTTAACCAAGATTTCTAGTTTGTTGCGGTTAAATGAATTACGAGCGCAGCAAATTCAATCCGAGATTAGCAAAAAAATAAAAGAAGAATCTCGGCGGCAAATTGCCGCAGCCTGGAAAATTAATGACTACATTTCTGAGAAATTTCGGCTATTTGTACCCGAACAATATCTAAACCGAATTGCGCCCAAAGGAGTCGAATCCATTCAGCTAGGAAATGCTAGAGAAGAGGAAATTACCGTTTTATTTTGCGATATTCGTGAATTTACCACAATTGTGGAATTCCAATCTATTCGAGAAACTTTTGAGTGGCTGAATGCATTTTTTTCCCAAATGGGTCATGCCATAACGGCTGCTCATGGATTTGTTGATAAATTTTTAGGTGATGCTATTTTAGCTGTTTTTGATCGAACCGAATACCACGCCGAAGATGCGTTGAGTGCAGCGGTAGCAATGCTGCAAAATTTGCATGAATTTAATCAAGATCGTGTCCCCCGTAACCTGAAAAAACCGATTAAGGTGGGCATCGGTATTCACACTGGCTTAGGATTGATTGGCACGATTGGCTCTGATCATCGCATGGATTCAACGGTCATTGGTGATGTCGTGAATACAGCAGCACGACTGGAGGAATTAACTAAGCTTTATGGCTGTTCAATTCTAGCTAGTGATACAACGATTGCATATGCCAAGACCCGTTGGACGAACTCTGAGAGCGAAAGTCAAAACAATCATGCCTTCTCTTCCTACCTTCCACAGATACCTTATCAAAGCCGCTGGGTTGACCGTGTAACGCCACGCGGTAAAAGCGTGGTTATTGAACTTTACGAAATTTTTGGGACGCTGACTGATGCGTTAGATCAGGCAAAATTACAAACCTTGCCCTGTTACAACAATGGAATGCAAGCATGGCATGAAGAGGACTATTCCCATGCTTTAGAATATTTCCAGCAGGTGGTCAACCAAAATCTTGATGATTCCGTTGCCAAACTTTACGTGGAACGTTGTCAGGCTAGGATGGGTTTAACACCTCAACATATTTATTAGTGATTAAGCTGTTATGCATTTAATTTGTATACCTTCACACCCCACACCCCTTTCAAAAATTTTTATATCCAATTTAGATGCGCCGCAGCTTAGTTATTTATACACAAACTACAACTATTGATAGGTAAAGGCTGAAGGCAAAAATCTAACTCCTGGAAGAGGCTGCTAGGATGTGGATTTTGCATACTAAAAGTATGAGGATAAATCGCTAAAAAGAACTTAACTTCTAGCAAGCCTCATATTAATTAGCAAAAAAAGGCTACATATATGCCCCTATCTCTCCTGAAGAAAGGAGGAAATACATAGGTATTTGTAGTGAATTTTTTCTTCAACGATATAAGGGGACATTAAGCTAAGAAGTTGGTTGTTTTTTGCTCTTCCGACTGAGATATAGTAGGTCTCAATTCGGCGTGACCTAGAGAATTGAGAAGGGCTATATTTCCATACACTTGTTTAAAAAGAGTCGATACAGGAGTCTAAAATGAGCATTGAAAATCGTGTAGAAGCTACCGCTAAAAATATTGAAGGCAAAATTCAAGAAGCAGCTAGTGAAATTACTGGCGATCCGAAAGACAAAGCTGAAGGTCAAGCCAAGCAAGACCAAGCTCAGGCTATGCATCTGAGAGAAGACCTTAAAGACAAAGCCAAAGAAGTCATTGACCGAGCCTAGGTTGTCAGAAATAGGAAGAAAGCAACAGTTCATCAATAGGAAAAGAATCATTAGTATTCAACCGATCTTTTTCTAATTAGCTGAGGCATTCCTATCTCATCCAATTTAACCTTAGGGTGGTATAACTTTTAGGGGCACGACATGCTCGTGCCCTTTGTTAATATTTTATTCACTAGCCGAAGGGGTCTTGGCTTGACTTGCTCGATGGACAGGATTCATCCAACTTTCTAAGAATCTGAAAAATCGAGAAGAAAGTAAAGTTAAAACTAAGTAAATTACAGCCACGGCGGCATAAATTTCAAAAGCACGATAATTATTAGCGATCACTAGCCGACCTTCTTGTAAGAGTTCTTGAAAACCAATCACCGATACCAAACTCGTGTCTTTTAGCAGGGTGATAAACTCGTTGCCTAAAGGGGGTAACATCCGTCGTAAGGCTTGGGGAAAGATGACATGACGCATGGTTTGTATATCTCCCAATCCCAATGATTGCGCGGCTTCAGATTGCCCAATTTCTATGGATTGGATACCCGCCCGAACAATCTCCGCCAGATAGGCAGCACTATTGAGTGTTAGCGCCATCACCGCTGCACTCAAACGACTCATACTGAATTCCATACCCAACCCTTGGAGTAAGGCCGGTATGCCAAAGTAAATCATCAGAATCTGCACCAACAAAGGTGTGCCTCGAAAAAAGTCAATATAAGCAATAGTGACCCAACGCAGAGGCTTGATAGGTGAGAGGCGAACAATTCCCAAGAGAGAACCCGCAATCATGCCCAAGAAGACAGAGAAGGCGGTTAATTGCAGAGTAACCAGTGCTCCTTTCAACAAGTTGGGTAGGGCGCTGACAATCACGCTGGACGCTGGAAGGGAGGCAGTTGAATCACCAAAGTTGACGGTTTCTGGCAGTTGTGGGGGTGTGGCATTAAACCATTTCTGGTAAATTTGCTGGTAGGTGCCATCGTTCAGAATCGTAGTTAGACCCTGGTTAATCGCCGCCAGATGACGGGAATTTTTAGCGGTAGCAATGCCATAGTATTCTTCGGTTAGTAATTGCTCAACGACTTTAAGCCCTTTAAGGTTATTGCTTTTTAAGGCATAGAGGGTAACTGGAGCATCATTCAGGACGGCTTCCACATTCCCATTGAGCAATTCCTGAAGGGCAAGAGGGGCGGAATCAAAAGTACGAATTTGAGCACCCGGAACTTTTTGCGCCTCTTGTGCTCCCGTTGTGCCGATTTGTACGGCGATTTTCTTGTTTTTCAGGCTATCGAGAGAGGTAATATCTGGGTTGTCGGCTTTGATCGCGATCGCTAATCCGGCTTTAAAATAAGGTCGCGAGAAGGATATGGTTTGGCTACGTTCTTGATTAATGGTAATGGAGCTAATCGCCGCATCCACCGTGTTGGCTTGCAAAGCGGGGATAATCCCATCAAACGGCAAACTCTGAAATTCGACCTTGAAGCCCCCGGCTTGTCCTACCGCCTTGATCAAGTCAATATCAAAACCCTCTAAGCCGCCCCCTTCTGTCTGGGATTCAAAAGGAGGAAAAGCGGGTTCTGTTGCCACTTTGAGCGTTTCTTGAGCATAGATGGAACTGGCACTGAAAATGACAATGCACAAAATGAGCAGAGAACTTAAGCCGAAAATTAGACTCTGACGCAAACGACGAGATGGAATGAATCTGTGCATTGATGTTATTTTCCTTTTTTCGTCCCACACCAGCTATCAAACTGAAGACTGAAGTCTAGAAAATTCCTGACTTCGTCTTTGCATGGTGTTCACTCGCTGGTGAAGCAATCTTACAATTACTGTTGTGCAGTATTTTTAAGGTGGTTAATTGTCAGGATAATTACAAAGGGCAGCAAGCTCGCTAAGATGAAATTTTAGTTAATACCCACCGACATACGGAACTCAGCGATGCAGGATTCCACCCCAGCCATTGTGTTTGAGAATATCGAAAAAAACTTTGGTTCTCTCAAAGTTTTACAAGGGATTAGCGGTTCAATCCAGAGGGGGGAAGTTCTAGCTGTGATTGGTTCTTCTGGCTGTGGCAAGAGTACATTGCTACGCTGCTTTAACCGTTTAGAAAAGATTAATCAAGGGCGTTTGGTGGTTAACGAAATTGATTTATCGCACCCCAATCTCAGCCAGAAGCATTTGCGGCGTCTCCGGACTCAAGTCGGCATGGTTTTTCAGCAGTTTAACCTGTTTCCCCATCTGAGTGTGCTGGAAAACTTGATGCTAGCTCCACGTCAGGTGTTGGGTAAGTCTCGTCCGGATGCTGAGGAACAGGCGCGATTTTATCTACAAAAGGTGGGTTTAGCCGAAAAGGCAGACGTTTATCCAGAACAGCTATCGGGTGGACAGAAACAACGAGTAGCCATTGCCCGTAGCTTGTGTATGAACCCCCAAATTATGTTATTCGATGAACCCACCAGTGCCCTCGATCCGGAACTGGTGGGAGAGGTGCTGCGAGTCATGCAGCAATTAGCCGAAGAAGGAATGACAATGGTGGTAGTCACGCACGAAATGCAGTTTGCCCGTGAGGTAGCGCATCGGGTAATCTTTATGGAGCGAGGTCGTGTGGCAGAAACAGGAACGGCGCGAGAGGTGCTCACTCAGCCAAAAAGCGATCGCTTACGCGCTTTCTTAAATCGGATGAGCTTTGTCGCCTCCTAGAAACGCGATTGACAACGGAGTCACTCAGCAGGGCATCTATCGGTTTGTAACCTATCTATACACTTAAAGAGAAGACACTTTAAGGGTGTTCAATCCTATGACACAGACTACTTCGATGAGACGGATTACCAGCTATCAAGCTCTATGGAGACCTTTAGAGAATAAAGGTCACTTTTGGTTCACCTATTTTGATGGTGAGCGAGAACGTACACAAGACTTAGATGCCGAAAGTTTCAAAACGGTGATGAAAGTTCTCGACACCGATAAGCCTGTTTTTGGCGATCATACAACGGCGGCCGTGGCTGTTCATTCACAGCCCACTGACCTCAAAGTAGGAGCTTGGGCATAATCGAAGCACATTTTAGGGTGATGCGCTTCTCTCAACAACAGTAACATCCTAAGAACTTGCAGATCAGTTTCTTTCGCCAGAAAATAGTTTAAGAGACGTGCTTGGGGTGTTGCACAATCCAAGATGATGTTTTTCGGTAATACAATCATCAGGGCATTCCATCATCATCTGTCGTGTGTGACACCCTTTTTTTCGATTTATAGGCAAGCAATCAGCCTGTGATTTTTTAACACCCTGCTGATGCCTCAGCCTTTAACCATGGGGCTATTGGCTGATTAATTACATTTTCGACAGCCGCTTAGGCTGACGGCTTACTCTTCGTGTATGACTTGTATTACCTCAAACTATACATATTCTACATGATTCCATCAGGCTTGGCCTTTCCCCAAATTCCAGAAATTTTCATCAAAGCTGGAGAATTTTCTGGGGAGGTGAGCCGATCTGGGTAAAATCTGATTAGGAAATGAAGAAGGGATGAAGCCCACCATTCAAATAGGTCTAATATCGTTTCCCCTTAAGTTGGCTACAGATGATGGACACCCAGACGCGGGGACACGGAGATTGATTTGTGGCAAACATTTAGGTATTTGAGCTAAAAAACAGGTGCTGGCAGAGCTAACTCGGTCAATTCAATAATCTTTAATATTTCACAAGATTTCTTCATGAAATCTAAACATAAGTCTACACTGAGAAAGAAGAGACTAGAGGGGTATGCAAGGAAGCCGCCAATGGAAATGAAACGTATTACTAGCTATCAAGCTTTATGGAGACCCCAAGATAACAAAGGTCACTTTTGGTTCACCTATTTTGATGGCGAAAGAGAGCGCACGATTGATCTAGATGCAGAAAGTTTTAAGATTCTCTTAGAGATTCTCGATACCGATAAGCCGATCTTCGGCGATCATACAACGGCTTCTGTTGCTGTCCATTCGGAACCCACTGAGGTTAAGGTGGGTGCATGGGCTTAGCGGCCGGTTGCGCCTTCAATCCGTAGCTTTGGCAAATATCACTCATCCCCAAAAAAAAGAAATCCATCAGGGAAAAGGATTGCTTTTCTCGCGAAAGACGCTTCTGACCCATCGTTCTTCAAATTCTGCACAATCCAAGGACGATTTAGCATGGAACTTCGAGCCTCAACAAGCTAAATCGTCCTTAGGGGAGTTAAGCGCGGATCTTCACTACTTACCGTGAGGTCAATACTGGTTTTTCCCAGCGCTTAATTGAGAGAGATGCAATTCCCAATGTTTCGGGAGAGCGACAACATGATGGAACGAGTTGGGATGAATTCGATGCAAAGATAACCTTACAAGTCGGCAGATTATTTCGCGACGAATTGATGTCAACTTGATCATGTGTGACTTTTCTGTAAGTAATACTTGTGTATAACTTGTATTACCTATTTGTATCTTATTGTAATTCGCTGACATCGGCAACAAACTTAACGCAACTTTATTCAGCCTGGAATTGGGTGGGAGTAGAGAGTTGGGGTCGTTTTTCGCTTGTTACCCGTCTCTTTTTACCGAAAGAGCAAGTTGACGGTAGTCTAGGGGAGTGCCGTAACGGGTCTGTTTGCGCTCCTGTCGGCACGCTGACACGAACCCGATTCCGATAGCCACTATGATACCGAATCCCATCTCAAATTCACCTAGAACGGAGGAGAAGACCACAGCTTTACCGGCCTCACGGTTTTATACCTGGCAGGGTTATCGCTGTGCTTACGAATTTTATGCCCCCAGTCATCCAACGGCTGACTCTGGCATTCCTCTAGTATTGCTCCATCCGATTGGGGTTGGTCTATCACGCTACTTTTGGCATCGCTTTTGCCAGGAATGGCGTCAAGCGGGTCATAATAATCCTATTTATAACCCCGATTTGCTTGGATGTGGCGAGAGTGAGATGCCTCGTGCGGCTTATGTTCCGTCTGATTGGGCGCTTCAGTTGCAATACTTTTTGCAGACGATTGTGCAAAAACCAGTCATTTTAGTGGTGCAAGGTGCCGAATTACCTGTGGCGCTTGCCCTGATCCAACGGCAAACGGAACCGAATTATATTCAAGGGGTTGTACTTTCGGGACCTCCGGCTTGGTCATTAATCACGACACAGACTCCCGCTTGGCAGCACAAACTGGCTTGGAACATCCTAGATTCTCCGGTGGGGAGTGCTTTTTATCGCTATGCCCGTCGTCGTCAATTTTTGCGCTCATTTTCGGAACGTCAGTTATTTGCTGAATCCTCTCAGATCGATGCTTTATGGTTAGATACCCTGGAGCAGGGTGCGGTGAATCCCGATAGTCGCTACGCCGTTTTTTCCTTCCTGGCGGGGTTTTGGCGGCAGGATTATCAGGATGCGATCGCTTCTATTGCTCAACCGACTTTAGTGGTGGTGGGAAATCAAGCATCGAGTATCAGTCGAGAGGGGAAAGCGGAAACACCAGAGGAACGCATGGCAGAGTACGTTAATCATCTACCCCAAGGACAGGCGCGTAAAATCTTGGGTCGGAATGTTTTGCCCTATGAATCAACCCCAGAATTTGTGTCAGTTGTTGCTGAGTTTGTCAATCAGTTACAACGATAATTGACAATAAAAATAGTACTCATCAAACAAGGAATAGTATGTCAGACCCATTCTCACCAGAAGTCAGTGAGCGTATCTGCAAGCATATGAATGAAGACCATGCCGATGCAATTGCTCTTTACGCTCGTATCTTTGGCAATTCTCCCGATACAGAAGGAGCACAAATGCTCTCAATTGATGCTCAAGGAATGAATTTGGTCGCGCACATCAAGAGTGAATCGATACCCTTACGGATTGAGTTTGACCATGTTCTCAAAGATTCTGAAGATGCCCATCACACCTTAATTGATATGGTGAAACAAGCGAGAACGATGGGGAAATAAAACGACCCATCTATCAGGCATTTTAAGTTTTCCAACCTGGCAAAACTTTAATTTAGTCCTGCTGTATGGTGATAGTCTCGCATTGCTGTGTCGTGTAAGTCTCTAAGCGGTCAGCCACTACATATTGCTGACCTGCAAAGGGGCGATCATAGTAACCATCCTCAAAACCACGAGCAAATTCACCTCCAACGTCACGGGGTTTATAAGCATCATTTTTGCGAGCGCTTTGTTGACCTTCACGATAGCCATCTCTGTAGGCTGCGGGGTGATCGGCACCGTCCTTAATCACTCGTACTTGCTGCACAGGACGGCAGATAGTTGTTCGTCTGGTTCTCGCTTGGTTGTTACCCGCGTGTGCAACTGGCGAGAAGAGAAGGAATGAAGGTGTGAACGCTAAGGTTAGTAGAGTAACTTGGATGAGCTTGTTCATAGCTTTTGCGCTTGGATTTTTGCTGGTTAAGGATTAGGCTGCATCTGAATACTTATCTGGTTGAAGAAGGACATTTATGCAGCCCAATTAAATATTTTGGAGAGTTTAATTTTCCAGTAAACGCTAATTTGACAATTACAATAAAGACTTTATTGAGAGAATAAAACACCCCTATCTTATGGCAATGAATACAACAGAAAAACAAAAAATGCTGGCCGGTGAACTCTATCGTTCTACCGATCCTGAACTGGTAGCAGAACGCC
>DATNQL010000888.1:0-3396 GCA_036704025.1 Stenomitos sp. | reverse complement strand
CCCGGTTCACCATGACCGGCATAAAACAAAATATTAAAAGCACCCTTTTCCAGTGCCTCAATGAGTTCTGTGGGTGTGGGTTGTAATAGCGTTTCCACATTACAAGTAACGGGGGCAACAAATTTTTCGCTACTGAGATTGGGTTGTCCGCAAGCTTTGAGCACATTCGCCAAAGCCGCCGCTTCTTGTTCAAGCTGCAAACCTGTCGTTGAACGACTGAGTCTTTGCACATCCTGTCCCAGAACCAACAAAATGTTTAAGGCTTGATTCGAGCGGGTAAAGGGCTTGAGCAAATCAACATCGCTGGTAGTGCGGCTAAAGAGCAATTGTTGAGATAGAGAAATTGCTTGCTTCCCCGCCATCGGTTGCATGATTTCCCACGGTAGCGGGATAAAATCGGGGTCCCGAATTTCCAATCGTAAGCGTAGGGGCTTGTTTTGCCCAATGGCAATACCTTGACTTTGAGCCAGTGTATTGCGAATCGGTCCTTCAAACAACCACGCCCACAAATCAATCCCCAAACGCTGCATCAGACGACTACTGTAGCTTGTGGTCTGTCCAGCCGCACCGAGGTCGCTATCGGGGGGCAGGGTCCGGGCAGACTGACTGGCATGATGGATCAGGGGGACATGAGGCAGACCCCGTAAGGAAAACATCTCTTGCCACGCCAGCCAAGTCTGAGTCATGACTGGAGACCAAATTGTCTGATGAAGCACATAGCCGCCAGGATAGGGAGCGTTAAGTACCCAGATAGCAAAGTTTTCTTCTCCAGCCGTTGACAGACGAGCGATCGCTAAACTAAGGCAAGGATTTTCGTTTCCAGACATTCAAAGGCCACACGAAGAGCGGCTGTATATGTTTTATCTTTCAGTCTACCGAGTTCTTTGGCTCTGTTTACCCTAATCCTGTTTTTCGGGGCGGAACAGTTGAAGATTGAACGCAGTAATCGGGTCTGCCAACCAAGATTCATCTTAGCAACGTTCAACTGACCCACTTTTAGGGAGATTGAGTGAGTTTCGGACTCGGAGTCGAGGTTAACGGAGAGGCAGAGGGAGACGCACATTCGCTGCTCGCGGTGAAATTTGGGTTAATGCGGGGCAGAATCTCTGCTTCTTTGAGCCAACCGCGCTCTCCCCGCTTGACGGGAGGATAAGGTAAGGCTGTTGGCTTAGGGTTTGCGGCTCCAGGAGATTGACCCGCTTGGCTTTGAGGACGTTCAGCCGCAAGCGGAGTGGGCTTTGCAGGTGAAGCCTCAGCATTGCGGGTACCCAGTGAACAAACCCTCAACTCTACCCAGTTATTTTGTTGTAAATCAGGTGATTGGTTGATGATTTGCAAAATGCTACCCGTAGGGATGGCACCCAGAGGGGTTTGATTTTGAGGTGGCAAGCCGCGTCGCAGCAATAATGGAACAGTCTCCGGCTGAGAGTTCGTTGGGGTTGAAGTCATGACTTGAATCACGACTCCTGGCTCTAAAGATGCAATCCCTGCGGGTGAAGCGGTTGGGTCATCTGCGCTGGTCACCGTGGGCGAGGGGTTAGTCGCAGTCGATGCGTCAGGGGGACTAGTATTGGATGCCATTTGCTTCATCAGGGGATCGACTGATTCACTCACGCCTGGAATTAAAAAGTAAGAGAGTACAGTACCCAGCCCCAACAGAACAAAGATACCGAGCAGCAGTCCCCAAGGAAGCCGAGTTGTACCTTTGGTCGGCAGGGGCTGTGTTTTCATTTGGGACGGAGCGCTCGTCGCCAGCAGGGTTTCTCCCACAGGTGAGGAGGCAGGAACGGTCATTTGTGATACAGAAAGTTGTGCCGACGGTGTCTCCTTTGAGGGATTCACTTTGCAGTAGAGCAGAGCAATGGTGGCATTATCATGTCCATTTTGGCTATTGGCAATCTCAATCAGTCGCGCTCCCGCTGTCGGCAAATCTATTCGACCGTCGAGAATGGGTAGAATTTCCGTCTGCCAATATTGTTCCACTCGGTCATAGTCACTCAGTCCATCCGAACAAAGCAGGAACACACAATCCTCATCTAAGACAAAGCGCTGTACCGTGGGATGCAAGGTGGTGGAGGGAGCCATCCCCAAGGCTTGAACCAGAGAGCCTGCCGTTGGCTGCTGTACCGCATTCCGATACAAGGCGTAGCCGAGGCGCACTTCTCTGGAGGCCAAATCGTCATCCAGAGTCACTTGGTGGCAGTTATGGCGAGTTACCCAGTAGACTCGACTATCCCCGACGTGGGTGATGTACATTTCATGGGCAGCGGTTCGAGCCATGACCAATGTTGTCCCCATCCGTTGGCGATCTGAGCGGTTTTCGCTGTCGTTTTGTTGGCTAATTATGTCATTAGCGGCACAGGCAGCTTGCTCTAAGTCCAATGTCAGGGTTGAGGGGTTCCAATGATCGGGGTCGTTAGGGAGTTTTTCGACTTGTTCTCGAAGGGTGTTAATGGCTAAATTCGAGGCAACCTCACCGCCTTCATGCCCGCCAATGCCATCGCAAACGATCGCCAAAGCACTGGTACCATTTGGGGGTTTGAGCAACTGTCCAGTGGGTGGATAACAGGCATCTTCGTTATGGGCACGACTCGGACCCGAATCCGTGCGGGTGAAGATTTGATAGGTGCGAATCTGCGATCGTCCGCAATTGTTCAGTCCCTGATCCAGCAGCGCTACGAGTTGCTCGGAGGTGCGAATCTGTCCATCCCGCAGTTGATGACATAGCTGTTTGAAAAACTCCGCAATCGTGGGTGCTGCGCCTGGGAGCCACTGTGACCACAACTGACCTAATTGTTGCAGGGTTGGTGCTGACTTCGGGTCAAGTTGCAACTCTAATAATCGGACAATTGACCCTTCTACCCGCAGCAGCGTCGGCGAGAGTAGTGTCCCAGCCACCCCTTCACTACTTAAAGGCTGCCAGAGCATGGCTAACTGCCAAAGCCAGTTTAACTGACGCATCGCAGGAGCCTTATCCCATACACTAGTCAGTTCAGGTAAGAGTTGCCCTGCAACAAGAGGGGCTTGCTTGTCCCGACGAGCGCCCTGTCCAGCGATATAGCTGGAGATGGGGGCATCTTCCAGGAGCCAGATTTCTGAGCGAGTACGTCCCTCCAAGGGGATCAAACGCCCATAAAGTTGGGGGACATGTAAGCTATAGGGTGCCAGCCTCAAATAAGGTGTTAAGCTCCCAGGAATATCCAAGGGAGTTTCTGGGGGCATTCCCGGTTGAGTATCTAACAAAACACGGGCGTTGACGACTACATAGCGCTCGGCGATCGTGTCTCCGGGTTGAAAGCTCTCTATCCCCTGACCCATTGCCCACAAGTAGCGTCTCAACAGCGGCGTGCGACATTGCTGGCAGAACTTATTACTCTGAGGGTTGGGAGCCTGACA
>DATNQL010000887.1:0-3152 GCA_036704025.1 Stenomitos sp. | reverse complement strand
TCTGACCAGGTAATCAGAATGTAAGGATATTTCTTGTCATCTTTGAGCAGCACGTTGAAGTAAGGTTGATGCTGCTTGACAAGATTGGCTTCTAGTGCTAATGCTTCGGCTTCGGTATCAGTAACGATGAACTCAATCTCAGCGACTTGCCGCACCATCATGGCGATGCGATCGCTAAGTTTTTGAGATTCGCGGAAATAAGAACGAACGCGCACGCGCAATTTTTTCGCTTTACCAATATAGAGGATGCGATCGCTCGAATCCCGCATCAGATACACCCCAGGTTCAGTAGGAATCTCCTTGAGGCGTTTTTCCAGGCGCTCTGGATCTTTGACGAGTGTCAGGGTTTTAGCAGAGGTCGTCACGAGAAGCTACTTCCATCTGTGAGTGTATCTCTCATGATAGAAAAGGTAGGCTTTTTTTACAGTAAGGTTTCTCCTGTCTCAAGGTGTGGCAAACCCTCACTCGTCCCTGAGGCAAGGAATAATGTTGTTTGCCAAAACGGTGACTTCGCACCTCTACTAGTGGCTTATTCCTGAAAGCTCAAAGTAGAGTTTAGGACAACAACGAAATCTCCCTTTTAGATGAGGTTTAAGGAGAGCAAGAACGGTTACAACTAAAGCATTACAAAAAGAATATTTACCCTGGCACAAGAACCTAGGACACGAACGATGAGGAGGAAAGGATTGGGTTCAAGTGCTATTACAATTTAATTTTTCAAGTTTTTGTAAGGCAGGTGAAACCTCTGCCCTACTTTTCAATTTGAATGGGCTGGATTATGGACTTAATCCTTAGGGTTTGTTTGTCTAGCAACCCAATTTAGCGTCATTTCAGCTCTGACATCATGAATTTCAAAGTTTCGGGTTTAAACAAGGAGCAAGCTCTTGACTTACGTTTCCGTTCAGACGCAAATCTATTCTCCCATGGAATGGGATCTTGCCGATATTCATCAAAACTTGGGTGAGCCACAGTTTGAGCAAGATTTAACCCTATTCCAACAGAAAGTGACTGAATTTCAACACCATTACCGAGGTCAGGTGAGTCAGTTGACGCCGGAAGAAATAGCTCGTTGTTTACAGCAATTGGAAGTTTTATTAGAACAATATAGTTATCTCGACACATTGGCTAACCTCGTCTTTTGTGCTAACACTCATAACAGCGAGGCCAAGCAATTTTTCAATAATACGAAACTAGCTCTCACCCGCATTTATAACCAATTGTTGTTCTTTAATCTGGAATTGCAAGATTTAGACACAACCCAATTTGAAGAATTACAAGCATCACCAGCCCTACAAGAGTACAGCCACTACCTCAACCGCATCGCCCAGTTTCGCCCCCATCGGCTCCCGGAAGAAGCAGAGCGAACCCGAAACCGGGATATGCTCACAGGACGGTTTGCTTTTCTCCATCTGTACTCGGTTCATCGAAGTGAGCAAGACTATGAACCCGTAGCAACGCCTGATGGCAAGAGGGTTGAGACTCAAGCGGAACTGGAGGCTCTGCTGTTTCACTCAGAGCATGGCGTGCGTTATGACGCCTACGGTTCATTGCGCCAGGAGATGCAGCAGCATAATGGACTGTATGGCTTTATTCTCAATACTATTTGCCAAGACCACCGCATTGAGAGCCAGATGCGGGGTTATCCTTCCACATTCCATCAGCAGTTATTGGCGGCGAATATGCCGGAATCAGTCTTCCGTGTGAGCATGGACGCGGTGAGCGATCGCATCGATTTATTCCAACGCTATTATCAGTTGAAAGGGGAAGCGATCGGGCAAAAAATCCGTACTTGCGATCTTAATGCTCCCTGGACAGCAGATGATCCATTGCTGAAGGTGGACTATAAAACAGGTGTGCAAACGCTGCTCAATGCTTTGAATCCGTTTGATGTCTTTTACGCGAACAGGGCATCAGACTTTTTCTCCAAGAGGTGGGTTGATGCCAAAGTGCGTCCTGGTAAGGCTAGCGGAGTCTTCAGTTTTCCGACTTTCGTGAAGCACAGTTACCTGTCGCTTTCTTACACGGAGGATTATCATTCGCTGTTTACCTTGGCTCACCAAGTTGGGCAGGGATTACACTTTGGTAGAACACGCGATCGGCAAACCTATTTCAACAGTCAACCGCCCCTATTGTTGACCGAAGTTGCCTCAATTTTCAATAAACTGCTGCTGTTCGACTATCTGCTTAAAGAAGCGGCTGATGATCATCACCGCAAGCAAGCTGTGTTGACGCGGATGCTGGAGGATCAACTGAATCTCCTTTTTTATCAAACTACTATTAGCCGTCTGGAATTCGCACTTCATGAACGGGCTGCTCAAGGTAGTTTTGATCACTCCTTTATTAACGAGCAGTGGCTGGAATTTTACCGCCAACTTTGTGGTGATGCTGTAGAAGTTTTGCCAGAACATCAATATGGCTGGGCAGGAATGAGTCATATTTTCACTCAGCCGTTCTCTAGCTACCAGTATGCAGCAGCCAGCATTGTCAGTTTGGCTTGTTACCAGCAATACCAAGCGGTTGGAAAAGACTTTATCCCTAGCTATTTTGATTTTCTCGCTGCCGGGAGTAGTATGAATCCGGTGCAGGTTTTACGTCAGACAGTTGGAGTCGATTTGGAAGACCCAGCAACAGCTAATGGCGCGTTATACTACGTTGAAGGGCTGATTGAGCAGCTACAAGTCATGCTTTGAAAATCCGCAAGTTTGGCTGATTCAAGCGATTTTCTAGCGAACTAAAAATGATTGCAACCAAGTCGTTGGTAGGGGCATGATCTGCTCGTGTCCCTACCGTTTCACGATATTAATTTCGGATTAAATAACCACAGAACCTGAACACAGAGTTGGTTCGCCAGTAGCAGAGAGTAGATCAGTATAGCCCGCTATAGCCAGTCTAAATCATTCGTGAAAACTCTAAAGGACGGTAATGGGTAATGGGTAATGAGTAATTGGCAATTAGAACTTCTTTCCCATGACCTATTACCCATTACCAAAAGCGATCACTAGGTTTCACAATTCATTTAGACTAACTATAGAGAATCAGAAACTGGAACTGTAGCCATATCTAAGCTGAAAGAACCAGAGCCTAGTTCAATCTCATTAATACCGGCAAACTGAGCCGAAGCCAGCAAGATATCTACAGTAGAGGGCAGGTCT
>DATNQL010000886.1:0-10811 GCA_036704025.1 Stenomitos sp. | reverse complement strand
AAGAAGCCGCCAACGACAACGTTAAAGCCTAGTAGGGGCGCACCCTTGTGGTCGCCCCCCTCTTTGTAAGCCGGGACAAAGGCCAGGTCGTTAATTTCCGCATGAACGGAGTTGTCACGCCCCCCTGCGATCGCAATATTGAATTTCCGGGGTAGGTTGGTAAACTCTGGGTTCCCTTTCCCCTGGTTGGTGATCATGTCTTGAACCTGTTGCACCAACTCCCGCGTATCAATCAATTCAGCCGCGTCAATTCCAGCCACAGGCGAACCGGTGATGTTGCGGACGTTGTCCATCCCCGACTGCACGGAGGTCAAACCCACTTGCTCAAATCGTGTAAAAATATCCGGGACATCTTCAATTCGGATACCCCGTAGCTGAATGTTCTGCCGAGTGGTAATATCAGCACTGCCGTCTTCGCCGTAGCGTTGCACCACTTCAGCTAACACTCGCATTTGAGTACTGCTGAGAATACCGTTGGGTAAACGCATCCGCACCATAAACTTGCCGGGAGTTACGGGGCGAAAGAAGACTCCGAGCCACTTCAGTCGATGCTCGCGATCCGTTTCATCCATCGCCTCCCAGCCAAGTTGGGCAAATTGCTCTAATTCTGACTTAATCGCAAGACCATCTTTCTCTGCCTTGAATTTTTCAAATTTGTTGAGACTGCCCACAGGCTTGGTTGCGCTTGTCATAGGTTTTTCCTCGTCGGGGTAGCGCTCCAATGTTCCCAAGGTCTTTCAGAGCGCTAATTTCGATTGCTCTTTCAATTTCTGTTTGCTGATGCTGATAAGGTTATTTGCGCTCCATAGGAGAATTTGTATCTTCAGTTACAATATGTTTCAGTTTATGAAGAAAAAGCATAATTACTATGCAGTTTAAACATAAAGCAGAGCCGGAAAACTAAATATTCAGCCTTAAGGTCGATTCTATAAATGCTCAAAAGCCAAAGAGGATAACCAATCTAGGCTTTTTCGTGCCAATTCGGTAACGAAACACGCTCAGGAAAATTTTTTCTTAAGATTTATGAAGAAATGGTCGTTTAAGGCCAAGAAGGTGCAAGGACTGTATCCTAGCCGACGGCCTGTTGTTGGGTTAGTGTCACTTCCTAAAGTGTCACGTCCTTGAATCCACCTCAGAGATGGGAGGGATATGCTTACTATTGTGTGAGGAGATAAAGTTACAAAGAAAAAGCGCTTGGGGTCGAAACACGGCAAGACTCCCAGGCGCTTTTTCATGCACGCCCATCTGAAAATAGACAGGAAACGAGGGAACACGGGAACGCGGAAACGCGGAAACCCAGAGATTTTCATCCATGAATGACGACGGATCTGCGCCGCCTCCTTCAGGCTCACTGATGCGATCATTGGCTCTCTCCCATAGGGGTTCTTCCCTCTCTTGACAGAGCAGCGCCAAGATTGAATGGATTTAAAATAAAATTCTGAGCGCTTCGATTTCAGCCATTATGCGGAGTCTAATTGAGCAGAATGGCTTAATTTTAAGCTCAGTCATTCCTCATAGAATATGAGTTGAAGCCTGAATTCGTTAGCTTAAAAATACCAAACCAATCTAATTCAGGATTTTACAAATATCTTTTAAACCCTCTAAAAATATCTCCCAGTTATTTAGTAAAGAGTGCTTAAAGATGACTAGACGCTCTGTTTTATCACACCAATCACAGATCCAATGTTTGACCCAACATCAACTTCAGCTCACAGTCTCAAAAACACTTACTTAATCGTCAGTGCTAGCAAGAAAAAAACTAAGACAACATCAGCTATTGTCTCAGAAAAGGTTGCCATCGTTACCTGTGGCCTCTTGATGGCTGTATTCGCAATTCCGATGCTGATTTTCATCCAGGCAATATCTGCTGTGATTGGGGGTACTCTGACCATTTGGCAACTGCTCAATGGCAAGGGGCTATTCAAAAACGGGGATGAGCTTTAACAACGCGATTTTAGATTTTGGATTGGGTAGAATAAATCTCGCCAAAACCAAAAACTTAGATAATGTTAGAGCTTTTAGAACAAGCGACTGCTGCGGCAAATCAGGGAAATTGGTCATTGCTCAACCAATGCTTACAGCACCTGCCATTGGGGATGAACGCCACAGACGCAGAGGCTGAATCAGCACCTCTCAATGAGACAGATTTAGAGCAAGTCCTGAATTTGGCTTTAGAGGTTCTCGATGCAGGAGATTTTCGAGAACGCTGGGAGGTGGCAAAGCTGTTTCCCAAACTGGGAGAACGTGCGATCGCACCCTTGATTGAAATTCTAGAAGACGACGAAGCGGAGATGGAGGTGCGCTGGTTTGCAGGGCGTATCTTAGCTGAATTTAACCATCCCACGGTCATGATCACGTTGGTCAATTTGCTCAAAACATCGGAGGATGAAGACTTAGCCGCCATGGCAGCCAGCGCCCTCTCCAGTCTTGGCAACTCAGCCATTGATGCTTTAGCTGGCTTATTAGCTGAGTCAGAAACGCGGTTGTTAGCAACAACGGCACTCTCCCAAATCCGTCGTCCAGAAATTATTGAACCCTTGCTCAGTGTGGTTCATGACTCCCAAGTTGCTGTACGTTCGACAGCGATTGAAGCCCTCAGTAGTTTCCGTGACTCCAGAATTCCACTCATTCTACTTGAAGCGTTGGAGGATGGTGCAGCCCTGGTGAGAAAGGAAGCTGTGGCAGGTTTAGGCTTGCGAACCGATTTGTGGGCGGAATTAGATTTACTTCATCGTCTCCAGCCTTTACTTTATGACTTCAATCGAGACGTTTGCCAGCAAGCAGCACTGGCATTAGGTCGTTCTAAAACGGATGAGGCGGCTGAGGCGCTATTTGAGGTGATTCAATCCCCCGCAACATCGGTTCCTTTGCAAATTGAGTTCATCCGTGCCTTGGGCTGGGTAGAAACCCGCAAAGCTTTAGACTATTTACAGCAATCCCTGGCGAATGTATCGGTAGAAGGCGTACATGAAATCATTCAAGTACTGGGACGCGTAGAAGAACCAGAACTTCAATTCACAGCGGCTCAGATTCTTCTTGATTTCTTCTATTCAGAACACCCAGCCGCCCAGTCTATTCCTATTAGACAAGCTCTGGCACAAGCTTGGGGTCATTTGGGAGAACACCGTAGCATAGATGCCTTGTTGAGATTATTGGCAGATCCAGTGGATAGTGTCAGGCTCCATGCGATCGCAGCGTTGAAACACTTCCCAACAGCTTATCAACAGTTAGAACAACTGGCGATGGACGAGAACCTAACACCTGCATTAAAAGAAGGAATTGCGATCGCGCTGGCAGAATGGCAAGTTGAGTGATGGGCATTGGTGACAGTAGCCAGTCCTAGGTCAAATATGCCAATTCTCCTTCCCCGTTTAGGCTTGATAAACTAACTTCCAGCTCACCATTAATAGGATGGAATAAACGACAAAGCGAAGAGTCCGTTGAGGGATAATTTTGCAGAGTTTCGCCCCTACTAATACTCCTGGTACGGTCCCCAACCAGATGGGTAATACCAAACTCCAGTCAACGGTTCCAAGCGTGAGATGCCCCAGGGAAGTAAACAGCAGCAAAATTGCGGCTTGTGAAATATCTGTACCCACCAACTTCCGAGAGTCCAGGCGGAAAAAGGAAATCAGCACCAGCGCAAACATCGAACCAGAGGACACGCTAGTCAGGCCAACCATACAACCTAACACAGCACCCACACTCACGGTTTGAAGGCGACCCGATTTAGTTTTTAAGTCAAATTTGGGCAGTTCAGGTAAGTTTAACTTCGGCACAAACGTCTTGAGCAGTAATTGCGCCAGTGCGGATACCGTAACCAACAGAATCATCGCACCAATCAATCGGAGCAGGAGGCCATCCAGATTTATAGCTCCCGTATGCTGGAGTACAGATAAAATCCCGACCCCAATCAGTGAACCGGGCACACTCCCCAACGCCAGCCATTTGACAACTTGCAGGTCAAGGGTTTGCTGCCGCCAGTGCTTGACACCGCCAATCACCTTCATTAATGTGGCGGCTACTACATCAGAACTCACGGCGATTGATGGTGGGACTTGGAACAGGAAAATCAACATGGGAGTGATGAGTGATGCTCCACCCACACCCGTTAACCCAACAACGATGCCAACGAAAAAGCTTAAGAACGGTAGTAATAAGTAATGCATACAAGCTGTTCTGCCTTAGAGGGGAGAGTGTGAAAGCGATATTTCTGGGGATAGATGCGCTTCACACTGGTCGTCTGTTTTTGCGTTTCTGCCAAAACACAGCCTCGCCGATGAGCAAGAGGTTGGTCGTAAACCCAGCCCCTGTGCGCCAGTTCACGCGCTTCTCTCCATCAGAAAGTTTTAGGCAATAATCTACGGTAACTTGATGGACTTACTGTAGATAAACTCAATAAAATCTTAAGCTGCTTCTTGTCTAATTGGCAAGAATTACGGTAAATTCATCGATTCTTGTTATTTTTGAGCCGCAAACTTCATCGAATCTTCAATTTTTTTTGTAATTTTTGTGCAAATAAAACCTTTTATGTTTTACTCTGACTGGAGCATATTAGGAACGATGTCTCAGTGTTGAGTCCTTGAGTTACAGGGGATTGAACCTTACTTTTCAGAATTTTTGACAAATTGGCTTAAATCTAATAATTTGATGCCCCCCTTGCCCACAACCAATGGTAGTTTTCCATCCCAACGATCGATGGCTTGTTTGTGTAGGATTTCTGGGGTTAACGTCACACGTAGCAACCTTTGCGCTTCAGCTTCTCCTCGTGCTAAATTAACCTTAGCTTCGGCTTCTTTTAAGGCTCTTAGAACGACAAATCCTGCTTTTTTAGCCTCTTGTTCAGCAATTTGTTTGGCCTCAACAGCATCACTAAAGCGCTGAGAAAAATGGACATGTACCAGAGAAATATCATCGACACCAATATGATAAGGCGTGAGTCTTGTTGTTAAGGCTTCGTCTACACCCACTTTTACTTCTTTGCGTTTAGTTATGATTTCTTCAGCGGTGTATTGGGCTATCACAGCTTTTAATACTTCTTCTACGGCTGGGTTAATAATGCGCTCGACGACGGCTCTCTCATCTCCAATTTGCTGAAAAATAGCATTCGCTTCTTCTGGAAGAATATGCCAGTTGAGAGCAACATCAGTGAAAACTTCTTGAAGGTCTTTCGAGGACGCTTCAGCAGTAATTTCCTGCTTTTGTACGCGAACGCTCAATGTTTTTACCGTATTAATGATAGGGATAATCAGATGAAGTCCTTCTCCAAGTACTCTGTCTTGAACTCTGCCGAACTGCATTATGACACCTCGTTCCCCAGCATGAACAATGACGCAAGGTGTGAAGAGGATAAATACTATTGATAAAATTAGAACGAACCGAACAGCTCGGTAAAGTGTTTTCTTGGAGGTCATAAGGGGTTAAAATTTTGGATTGAAACCCTAGTTTAAGACCGGACGTCACTGAAATAATGAGCCGATCCACCCCCCAACCCCTAATTCTGGGGGAGCCAGAGTTCAAAGTCCCCCAGACTTTTATAAGCGTAGCAACATCTGGCTTCCCCCTTAAAAAGGGGGACGGGAGGGGGATCTAAAGGGAGATGCGAGGGGGCAAATTCCGCAGGAGTTCGCTTAAGTCCGTGCCATTGAGTTTAAGACCAGATGACTCTTGGAATTAGAATAAAACAGCCCTAACAAAGAATCAGTAATTCTTTCCTAAGGCTTAATCCCCCAATATCACTATATTAGGAATATTGAATTTATCCTGCTCATTCTGATTAAGCGCCAGAAAATAAAACAGGAGCTTCTAAAATTTTAAACTGAATCAAAGCCAAAATGACAAGTGTGTAAACGGCTGAGGAGACTAAACCCATTAATAACTCTTTTTTTAAGTTACGTTCTTTGGGTTGCTCTTGAAAAACATCTACAGCCCCTACTTGCATTAAGAGAATTCCTAAAATATTAGAAATCCAATATCCTGCGATCGCGCAAGGTAGGAGTAAATTAGGGTTAAACCAACTACAGATGTATCCAAAGCCATAAGCAATGGGCAGATTAAAAAATAGGTCATTCCAAAAGGATAGGGGTGACAACAAAAATCCAAGTATCAAAAGAAATCCGCCTCTGAGCTTTTTAAACCAAACCTTGAGACTAAACTCCTGCTGCACGAGCGGCTGTAACGGCTCGGAAGTCACCTGTCTGATGAGGGGAAGCTCGTCAACGACGTTTTTGGACTTTTTCATGAAACTACATTATTCCGATTAATTTACCGTAGTTTAGCCGAAGCACTCAGTCAACGTCTAGTACACAACGAGGGATTGGGGGGGTGCGGTCAAAACGAGTTGGTGATGTCCAGAAAATCTCTCCGCGTCGGGAGCGTCCCCGTGTCCCCGTGCCAGTCTCAACTAACCACTGATGACCACACCCGATTGGGGGTGTAGAGTCATACCCCGGCTCATTGGGGGGAATTTAGGAATGTAGCCACGGCAGGAGACTAAAAGTGCCTCGCTCGTACATAATGAACAAACCTAGAGCAATCAAGACAAAAGGGACAATGGCATGACCATAGCGACTCAAAAACTGAGCAAGGGTCGGTTGGCGAGTTAATTGGTAAGCCACAATACACCAAACGCCAACCAGGACAAAGAAGCTCATGAGAATCACTCCCAACCTAACGAGGCTACTCCCGGCAAACAAGGGAATGTAGATGCTGATATTGTCACCCCCATTGGCAAACGTTACCGCCGCCACTTGATAGGTTGGGGGAGAAATCACACTAGAGAGGAAAGAGACAACCGGATGGCGGGGTGAAGACGACTGCCAATTATGAGTGACCGTTTGTACTGACACTGTGTCTTCTTGCCGAATCAGCAGTTGTCTAACTCCAATCGCGATGGGTAGAAGTCCGAGGAATCCAATCCACTCGCGGGGTACTATCAAGCCACCGAAAAACCCCGGTAAGCTGGCGAGGATGAGAAGTGTAAACCCCAGGTATTGACCGACTACAATATGACGACGCCGAAAGTTGGCATCGACTTGGGCAAAAAATAGCAGCAAAATAATGATGTCATCAATATTCGTGGCAACGAAGGCTGTAATCCCTTCAGTGATAGCGGTCCCAAAGTCACTCATAAGGGGGTAGAGCCGAAATTTCTGTGAAAAAGTGATCCATTGGGAGAAAACACTCTGTACATTTGCGTTTCGAGTGTACTACGTTTCAATCGGCCTAAGATTTAGGTAAGCTGTAAGCTGTGACGCATTTAAGAAAGCCTATTTCCACACCCTACACCCCACACCCCACACCCCACACCCCTATTCAAATGCAACATTCAATAAAGGATTGAGGGGAGCTGTAAACACAAAATAGATGACACCTGCTCCTAACAGGGTAACGGCAAGGCTGAAGAGAAGCACCCATCGGTCGGGTGGTTCATAGGTATCTTCCTCAATATCGTAGCGAACGGCAAAGTAGTGCTGGGTTGAGAGTAATACTGTGAGCAAACCGACGAAAGAAAAGAGTAACCCTAATTTCCATCCTGTACCGGGATGGGGTACCAATGGCGGTTGAAAGTGGCGAAGGCGAACGATGACAACGCCAAAACCCATCATAGCGATCGCACTGCGTATCCATGCTAAATAAGTTCGTTCGTTTGCCAAGTGATCTCGTACTCGCGAAGGATTTTTTCGTCCTTTTTGCTTGGTTTCTATCTCTAGGGGTTGTGTCTCTACCGTGGTGGCTTTAGTCTCTACTTTGGTTGGTTTGAATAATAATTGCATCAATAACACCCGTAATTCTCGATTAGATCTAGCAACAAAATGAAACTAAAAGCCTCCCTATTATTTTGATGCATAGGCTGTTGTTTCAAAACTTTGGATTTCCCTTAATTTCCTCGCTCTCATTCTACAACCTCAATGAATTCATTTTTTAATATCTCAATATTAATTTCTCACAACTGTTTCCAATCGACTATTAATCGTGAAGACAGCCGCTAAACATAGGCAGACTCCTCCTAATGCTAGGGGTGTTAATGCCTGACTTTCTAAAACGATAAACACACCTAATCCAATTAAAATAAACGGAACAAACGTACTGCCATGGCGGCTCAAAAGATGAGCGATCACTCTTTGGTGAGTTAATTTGTAGGCGGCATAACACCAAAAACCCACGAGCAAGAAAAATATACCGAGAATTCCCACTAACCCCTCGACGCTACTGCTGGCAAATAAAGGAACGTAAATGCCAATATTGTCACTGCCGTTAGCCACCGTAACAGCAGCAACACTGTAAGCTTGAGGAGATAAAAAACTAGTGAATGGAGATTGATTCAATATTTCAATTTCTGCTTCATTTTCTTGTGAGGAATCCCCATCCGTATTGAGTACGCGCATCAGTCCAAAACCGATGGGAACTAAGCCTAACAGTCCAATCCAGTGACGCGGCAAGATTAATCCGCCAAAAAAACCGGGAAGACTAGCTATCACTAAGGCGGCGAAGCCGAGGTACTGCCCCATCACAATGTGTCGTCTACGAAAGGTCGCATTCACTTGAGAAAAAAACAAGAGTAAGATGAGAATATCATCGATGTTAGTGGCACTAAAGGCGGCAAGTCCAGCGGGAATTGAAGTGACTAATTCATTCATTGCTCTATCTCCTATCCTGAGATTGATGATTGGGTCATTCGGGATACATCATGAGTCCTAATATCGGGTTGAAGTGTAACTTAGAACTCACGATTTTCAAGCTCAGACGTTAAAGGTCTTCAAAATTGTCGAATCCCATAGGAATGGTTTCAACTATTACATCCCTGTTATCGAATCTGGCGTGTATGGCTTCAACACTCTGCTCCATCGAAGTCACAATTTCTGGAGAACGAAGTCTCTGTAAAATGAACCATCCACAGGTTACGAGCAGGTACATCAAGAATAGGTAAGGAAATGCATCATAAGGAGCTTCTGGAACGGGAAATAGTTTGCTCCCAGGAATTCCCACACTGCCCAAAACCGGAATCATCATAAACCCAACCGCCATCACCGAGAACACGATATCTCGCCTATGTAGTTTTTTAATTTGGCGGAGATACACAGGAGCTGCAATTGAAATCAGGATATAGACGGTTAAAAATCCGAAACTCGCGATCGCACCCAAATAACCCATACAATCGAACAGTTTGATGTGAAACAGTGACATCGCCGCCGGGATGAGAAAGGCAATGAGTGAACACATCGTTACGGCAACATGGGGAGTGCGGTTAGCCGAATGCGCTGAACCCAAAGAGGAGTGAAACAAACCATGACGTGCCATCGTGAAGAATATTCTCGCGGCTGGATTGATGCTGCCGAGGACACAAGCAAAGAAGCTAAACAACGCACTGAAGGCAACCAATGTTCCCAGAAAACCCACTCCTGCTTGCTGCGCGAGAAAACCCAGGGGTTCTTCAGTGGTGGTAATCGACACTCCTGTGCCGCTAAAACCCAACACCTCAATGTATGTCATGGAAATGAAGAACAAACCGGCGAGAATGACACTACCCATAACAGCTCGAGGAATCGTCCTCAAGGGATTTTTCGCTTCATCACCCAAAGAGGTAGCACTTTCAAAACCAGAGAAACCAAACATCACCAAAACCAACCCCATAGCCACATTGCCTGGAGTGACATTTTGCAACGTGAGTTGGGACATATCGAGGGCAAAACCTTTGTGTGCCCAGATGATGCCTCCCAAGACGGCAATGAGAACTAGGGATGCTCCCTCCATCCACAGCATCGCCATCGCTGATAGCTGGATATCTTTATAAGCGGCATACCAGGAAATCCCCGCGCCTATGGCTAACAACGTGATAGTCGAGGGGTGGATGCCGAGATGCCCGATTAAGCTACTGCTAAAGTTGGCAAAACCACATAGAACCGACATGCCAGTAAACAGATAAGCCAGCACCAAACTCCAACCGCAGATGACACCCGCCGTCGGACCCAACCCTTTGACAATATAAGAGTAGAGGGAACCTGGAGAAGCAGAGCGACTGGCAAACTGGTTGATGTTGATACTGACAAACACCAGCCCAATCATACCCAGCACAAAACTTAACCAGGCACCGTTTCCTGAAAGGGCAACAATCAAACCTATATTTGAGGCTGGGATGGTTGTTGGTGCAATCACGGCAAAGGATTGAGCTAATACTTCCCCAAAAGGCAGACAGTCTGGCTTTAACCCATGTGTACTCCGATGTTTTTGTTTGGTTTTAGTGGTTGTAGTCATAGTCCTCTAGAATTCTGGGTATGGTCGAGCGAGCAGCGTGATGGGTACGCTACGGGGAATGGTTTCTAAACTCGACAAAATGGGTAGGCTCTACCTCAAAGGATTTTGATGTAAGGCGAGCGCTTTGAGCTTTTAAACTGATGTGGTGTAAGTGTCTGGAGTCTTTGAGTTCAGTGGCTTTTGAGGTTGAACTCAGGTAACGATGGAAGGCTACTCTTTACTTTAGGGTTGCGACGGTGTGGAATCAAACGTTCTTTCTTTTTAAATGGATAAATAAAATTGATTAAAAGCTGCACAGATGGACTCCAAGAGTCCTATGCATCTGAGTTGTCTACTTGTCAAGTATTTTCACTCTCAATCAAGTCTTGCCGAAATGGCTATTCCATAGTGGTGAGACTGATTGAGACAGCGGAGGTTAGGAAGCTGGAGCGATTTAAGATATTTGTAATCTCGATGGCTGCGCTTGCCAGCCCTAAAGTGTTACTAAAAATTTAAGTAATATCTGATTTGTTTGTTTGAAGGATACGTACCATTCATGGCGGGGATGACATTTGACC
>DATNQL010000885.1:0-14717 GCA_036704025.1 Stenomitos sp. | reverse complement strand
GTCGCGCAAATGCCCAAGTTGGAGGCAATGAGCATTTCGGGTTGAATATACCCGATCAGTTCTAAAGGTTCGCGTAAGGCTCCAGCAATCAGCGGTTGCCCAGTATTCTCCACCGGTTCTTCTTCTAGTTTGTAGTCGTCTGGGAGCCTGTCCCAAGTTACACTTAGGGTTGCCGCTGGTCTGATTATATTGTCTTGGCTAATCACCATAGCTCTACCAAGGGCAATTTAAGCTGTTATATGCATTGATTCTATCCTCTTGTGTGGGAGTCCTCGTTAACCTGTTTTAATAGGATGTCCGGCAATAGAACTGTCCTATTTTTAGGATGGGTATTACCCAGACATCCGATCCATGACTAGGTTTAGCGACGTTGGTAACAAGCTAATCGTTGATTTAACCGAGTACGAATAGCATTATTTTCCAATCGTTGTGCCACTTGTCTCGCTTGGGTAGGTTGTCCCGCTTTGGCATATTCAAGCGCGATCGCTTCTAAAAAGCTACCTCGATCCGAGTCGTCGTCTACAATCGTGAGCTCCGGTGGCGTCCCGAACGACAGGGTTTTAGATTCTGGACCTTCAATGGTGAGTGTAACTTGCAAAGCCTGGGCTAAAATTTGAGAGGCTTGGGTTGTGTTTCCGGCTTGGACATATTGACGAGCGATCGCAACTAACCATCTCGCTTTTTCTTCGGGTGTTTTTAGGGAGTTGATTACCGGATAAGCTTTGGCATATTGTCCTGCCTCGATTGACTGTGCAAAAATTCCCTGCAAAATGGAACTTTGTTCATACTCATCTTTCAGCCCTTGAGCCACTTGGAACGCTAAATC
This sequence comes from Stenomitos sp., assembly GCA_036704025.1. Classification (GTDB taxonomy): domain Bacteria; phylum Cyanobacteriota; class Cyanobacteriia; order Cyanobacteriales; family Coleofasciculaceae; genus Allocoleopsis. The sequence goes on along the minus strand of DATNQL010000885.1, from coordinate 13,891 downwards.
GTAGTGTTGGGCAGCAATCAATTGTTCGGCAGTTTCCCGGAATGCAGCCCCCTGTAAATTTCCCTCTTCAATAGTTTGCCCAATTTGCAGGGCTTGAGATAAGGTTTGGGAGGCTGGTTTGAGTTGTTGGGTATTGGCATACGCTAAAGCAACAGCCCCTAGTGCCGAAATTTTGCTATTAGCATCTTCCGCCGCATTGGCAGCTTGCACTGCCTGAGTGAAAATAGTAGAGGCACGTTGAGATTGTCCTGCTTTATGCAATTGGGTTGCGATCGCGGCTAAAGTTTTCGCTCGATAGGCGAGCCGACTGTCCAGCATTCGAGCCAGTTGTAAAGCTCTATCGTATTCTCCGGCTTTAGCGTGAGCTAAGGCAGCTCGATGCAACACGGTACTTCTGTGATCCACAAACTTGGTATCAATCGCTGGCAGAATTTGCATTGCCAAGTCAGTCTGCCCTGCATTCGCCGCTTGCACCGCAATCTCCCGTAGGGAGTCTGCTCTGGTAAACTCATCCTCAATCGCTTGGGCAATTTGAGCGGCGAAGTCAAAGCGTTTCGCCTCAATAAAGCTAAGAATAATATCCCCCCTGGCATTAGATTTTTCGTTGGTATCAGACGTAGCGGCAATGCTAGCTAGAGTTTGGGATAAGGCTTGAGAGGCTTTCACCGGTTGTCCAGCTTTTGCGAAACTAATGGCGATCGCGGCTAATGTTCTAGATTTAAAATAATCAGGATTGGCCGTTTTCCGAAGCAATTGCAGTGCGGCATCTGGTTGTCCAGCTTGGGCATAGTTGATAATCACATCGGATCGTATTCGCGATTGATCATAAGGACTGTCTACAATTTGTGCCGTTTGTAAGGCTTGAGCGAACACTTGAGCGGCTTTATCGGGCTTTCCAGCTTGAATATACTTACTACCAATTTCTGCCAACAGTTTTGCCTTAATATCAGCCATATCCTTATGATTTTCAATCGTTTGGGCTGTTCGCAGAGCTTGTTCTAGTTCGGCTTGTTGGCTATATTGTCGGGAAACAGCGGCTATCGCATTGGCTTTGTGATAAGGAGCATTCGTAATCAGTTGTGCTACCTTTAACGCTTGGCTATACTGTCTGGTTTTAGCGTAGGTACTCGCCACAGCCGCCAATAACTCACCTTGACGATCAGGATTTTGATTTTGAACAGTCGTTGCGTGGCGGAGGGATTGAGCTAAGATTCCCGATGCTTGTTCCCATTTTCCTGCCGCTACATAGGCTTGGGCAATGGCGGTTAAGGCTTGAGTTTTGAATTCAGCACCTTGGATGGATTTTTCAGTTTGGACAGATTGGTCTAAAATCGTGAGGGCTTGATTGGTTTGTCCAATTGCCGCAGACTGAAGTGCGATCGCCGCGAGGGATTTGGTTTTAGCATAGCTTTGACTAATACTTAAAGTTTGAACCGTTTGCAGCGCTTCGGCTAACAGTGGGGCAGCTTGTTGTTTTTGTCCGGCGGCAATATATAAGTCAACCGTATCCGCTAACAGTCGGGCATACATACCAGACATTTCCGAATTGAGGATTTCCTCTAAAATGGCAGCCTTAATCGAGTTGTTTTCCAGGCGGCGTAGATTTCGGAACAATTGCGTGAGCGTTTGGGTGGCTTTTTCTTGATTTTTCAAGTTGGCATACTGTCGAGCTTTGTCTTGCAACTGAGATACACTCAACTGAGCATCCGAATCTCGCTCTTCTTGACAATTAACAGGCGGTAGGATGGTAGGTTGATTTTGAGCTGGCTGAGTGGTTTGAGCGATCCCATTCCAAGGGCTGAGAATTACCAATAATCCTAGAAAAGTCGTGGCAAGCTGAAATAGAATTTTGTTCACTTTTTGGCTTTAAGTGCTACTTGTAAGTACTCCAACTGGCCCAACAATCTTTTAGGAAAAATACTCTCTTTTCCTCCATAAATCACCCAACTGGGTGATTTAACAAAAAACAGTGTAATTCCCCTGACTACGTGATAAAATATGCCGATGTAAATGGAAAAATCGCCTCCTGAGATTATTGCCGCCAGCGATCAAATTGATCTTCCGAACACCCATTAATATATTGGTTACTAACCCAACCACTCAAAGGTTTAACCACTTCTGGCATTTTTCCAGGGGGTGACGTTACTCTTCCAGTCAGTTGAACCCAGTTACCCGATCGCCTTACAGCTCTGACAATGTCTCCCCTCTTGAGTTTCGCCACAACACGGGATTGAGGATTCGGGCTACTACGAATATTGACATTATTTCCAGTAATAAATGAGCACACACTCTGCTCGGCTACCAGTGCGAATTTAATCGGTAAAGGTGGCAGTTCAGCGCTTGCTGTAGTACTAGAGATAAACGACAAGCTAGTGGCAGATAAAGACAGTAGCGCAGCAAAAGTGAGAGATTTTCCGGAATGGTTCATTGTTGTGAGGGTGTTAGAACTAATTCCTAGGTAGGAGTATTAAATTAGCTTAGTTTAACTTACTAGCTGCTGCCAAATATTGATATTGAGAGGTTTGTTAACACATGAAGTACATCCAGACACTCTTGATTAGCAGATTTGGCGATAATTAGCAATGCTTTATCGCTTTAAAATACCTATAGCCGTTCTCGTTCTCAATGATTCATGAAAAGCTGTCTTTCTTTCTCTGCGGCCTCTGAACCTGGAGTAATCTGTTTAAAAAAGCCAATCTTATTCACGATTGATAATTAAATATAAGAAAAATTTAAGTTATAAAAGTCATAATTAATTTATCAAAAGATTTAAGTCCAAAGATGGATGGAAAGTTTCTAACCGTTGCTCTAACGTAATCCATATAAGAAACTAATGTTATTGGAGAACAGCAAGCGTGAATACAGATAAAAAATTGCCTCAACCTGAAGTTGGTGTAGAAGGCGATAACTATGATCGTGGGATTGTTCCTGCTGAAACCGCAGCTCGCAAAGACAGAGAAGGGGCAGATTTCAAGAAAAATCCCCAGGATGATAGACCCGAAACCCACGGTTTTACGGTAGACAAAGAAGGATTGATTGATAACTTTGCTATTGAACCCGAAATGTATGTCAATGAACCGGGTGACTTAAGAGGACACGAAGAGGAACTAGAGGCTGAACGCCTTGAAGAATTCCAAGAAATTAACGAAGATAAGGACGGGCAGCTAACGATGGACGCTGATCGACGGGGTAAGGGGCCAGGAATTATCTAATTAATTTAAGCCCTTTGGGGCTTGGCATCATGTTGTTAAAGAAGTAATAAGTTAATCACTGAAGCTAAGCCCAAAAAAGAAAAAAATATAACCCTGATCCAACAGCTGGCTTGAGAACATCTCGGCATGAGTCAGCTGGCTTTTTGTTGATTGTCGTCTGTTTGCCGCTAAAATAACTTGGCGTTACAGCAAGGCATAAGGCAAAGACTATGGTTCAGGCAAAGATTGGAATTATTGGGGGTAGTGGGCTTTACAAAATGGAAGCCCTCAAAGATGTGGAAGAGGTGTTCTTAGATACACCTTTTGGTACTCCCTCTGATGCCTTAATTGTGGGAACGCTGGAAGGTACGCGAGTCGCTTTCTTAGCCCGTCATGGTCGCAATCATCACCTGATGCCCTCGGAGTTGCCATTCCGAGCTAATATCCATGCGATGAAGCAAGTGGGTGTGGAGTATCTCATTTCGGCGTCAGCAGTAGGTTCCCTGAAGGAAGAGGCGAAACCCTTGGATATGGTGGTGCCGGATCAGTTTATTGACCGGACGAAAAATCGGGTTTCGACCTTTTTTGGAGACGGAATTGTTGCCCACATTACATTTGGTGACCCCGTATGCCCTAATTTGGCTGGAGTTTTAGCGGATGCGGTTGCCAGTCTGGAGTTACCGGATGTGACGTTGCATCGGGGGGGTACCTATGTCTGCATGGAAGGGCCAGCATTTTCCACAAAAGCTGAGTCCCATCTTTATCGTAGTTGGGGCGCAACCATCATTGGTATGACGAATTTGCCAGAGGCGAAACTAGCGCGGGAGGCGGAAATTGCCTATGCCACGTTAGCGCTGGTGACGGATTATGATTGCTGGCATCCTGACCATGACAGCGTGACGGTGGAGATGGTGATTGCTAATTTACAACGCAATGCAACCAATGCTCAGAAGGTGATTCAAGAAACGGTGCGGCGTTTGGTTAAAAATCCACCAGTATCGGAGGCGCATTCGGCGTTAAAGTATGCAATTTTGACACAACTGGATAAGGTTCCGGCAGCAACGAAGGAGAAGTTGGGGTTGTTGTTGAAGAAGTATTTGTGAGTGGGTTTCGCTGATTGCTCGTCCTGATGCGCGGGGGCATTTGAAAGTATCGATTTTGGGTTTGGCGGCTGAACCTGTGGAGCTTGGGTTTTTGCAGGTTTATCCGCAGGTTGAGGGAGGCAGTGCAGTGAGGGGCGATCGCATTTTGAGAAAATCACTCTGCTCAGTGCTATTCCGTTTCTTGATAGTGTTGGAAAGCTCACAGAGTTACTCAAAACTATCTTTAGCATTGTCAGATTGCAGAGTGTCTAAACGCTCAACCCTTGATGGCTATACATCCCTATGCCTGCACACTCCTCACCCCTATTCCCTTATATCAAATACCTCAATGTTCGCTACAAATCACTCTCCGCGTCCCCGCGTCTGTGAGTCCCCGTGTCAATCATCTGTAGCAAACTTAAGGAGAAACGATATTAGCCCTACTTAATGATGAATGTCCAGATTCAAAACATAGCGACCCAACTGAACTTGTTCTGCCCATAGTTCATATTCCAGTCGCAGATGTTGAGGTAAAAGACGACCCTCTAGCTTCAAACTCCGGGTATAGTTTCGCAGACGAAACGCTTCGTGCCCTTGCAGGGAATCGCTTTGCAACCAATAGCGATTGACGCCATACACCCCTTGTTCCCAAAAGTGGCGATAACTCAATTTCCCATTGCCCTGCATCGTCATAATCACGCGGTAGGGCGAGATTTCCATCCACAACAGTCGCAGATTGTTACGCTGCGGCGTATGGATATGATCAACCGTTGTCGGTTCCGGTTCCCACTCCTGTGGAATCGGTTCGCTCAACAGTAGGTGAAATCGCTCTTGGTCTTTCTGATAAAGCGTAGCGGCTGTTTCCACAGTAGACCAAACAGGCAGATCCGTAGACACAAGGGACAGACAAACGGGTTTGCGGTGATGCGTCAGCATAAAAGGTGAGGAGACAGAAGGACACAAATAGCATAGCTTTACCTTACATACCAAGATTCACAGGGGCGTGCCAACCGTATTTTTACTAATTTTTGCTGAGGGGCTTGCCAAATGATGTGGGTTGTCGGTAATATTGTTAATCGTGACAAGCGTTAGCTACACAATCCTCAGTAGCTCAGTGGTAGAGCGGTCGGCTGTTAACCGATTGGTCGCTGGTTCGAGTCCGGCCTGGGGAGTTGACTCAAAAGGTGAAAGATGAAGTGTGAAGGATGAAACTAGAAACTTCAAACTTCAAGGTTCAGACTACCAACAGTTCTGGTCGATTGACCCATCTGTAACCTTTCTCAATCATGGTTCTTATGGTGCCTGCCCTCTGGCAGTCCAACGCGCACAGCAGCGATTCCGGGAGCAGTTAGAACGGCAACCCTTGCGCTTTTTTATGCGGGAATTTGAAGCGTTGCTCGATGCCTCACGCCGCTCATTGGCAGCTTTTGTCGGTGCACAGGCAGATGAGTTGGTCTTTGTCCCCAATGCCACAACAGGAGTTAACGCGGTATTAAGGTCACTCTCCTTCAACCCAGGAGACGAATTACTCACTACCAACCAAGAATATAACGCTTGCCGCAACGCTCTCGATTTTATCGCCAGTCGCACCGGCGCAACGGTAGTTATCGCTACAGTACCCTTTCCCCTAGAGTCACCACATCAGATAGTTGAGGCTGTAATAGAGCGAGTATCCTCGAAAACTCGCCTAGCACTGTTGGATCATGTAACTAGTAAAACGGCGCTAATCTTTCCCATCCAGCCGTTAGTCCATGAATTAGCGGCGCGGGATGTGGATACGCTGGTTGATGGTGCTCATGCCCCAGGGATGGTACCCCTGAACCTGGATGAAATTGGGGCTACTTATTACATCGGCAACTGCCATAAGTGGTTATGTGCACCGAAAGGGGCGGGATTTTTGTATGTCCGACGTGATCGCCAATCCGCGATTCGTCCCTTAACCATTAGTCACGGTGCCAACTCACCCCGTACAGATAAGTCCCGTTTTCAACTAGAGTTTGACTGGATGGGTACGGACGATCCAACCGCCTATCTGTGCATCCCGGAAGCCATTGAGTTCCTAGGTTCCCTGCTGCCGGGTGGATGGACTCATTTGATGGAAAACAATCGAACAAGGGCACTTTTCGCCAGACAAGTGCTGTGTGAGACATTAGGCGTATCACCCCCGTGCCCCGATGAAATGATTGGCTCCATGGCGGTTGTACCTTTACCCCAGGAGTTGTCTGGGTACGAGCCAGTCGGGCAAGTCCGGGAATGGCCAGTACTACAAGATTTATTATGCGATCGCTTCAACATTGAGGTGCCGGTGATTCCCTGGACTGCACCCTTCCAGTACATGATGCGCGTTTCGGCTCAGCTATACAACACACCAGAGCAGTATCACCATCTCGCCAAAGCACTCATAACGCTACTATCTGATTTATCCTAGGCAAACGTAGAACAGCATTGGATGAAGATTAACCAATTATCTTGTTATATAGCTGTTGCCATAAAGGTTAGGACAGATTTAACAGCTAAAACGACCACGTACCAGTAATAAACCTTTTGCCCTATGCCTTCTGCCTTTGGCTATACGTTAAGGGCACTAAAGGGCTTACTACGAGCAGAATTTTAGGGTGGGTAATGAACTGGACATGATATGAAACGATTAATAACTCAATCTGAAGAAAAATTTTTTCCCGTTGTACCTTTGGGTCATCCAGCTCTTGCCCCCAGGAATCATCAGTGACACAGTCATAAAAAAGCCCTCTTGAGGCAGTTAAGAGGGCCTACTTCTACACTCATCTATAAGCCTACTCAGCGAGTGTGAATAATTTGTGAAATGGGGTAAGAGTGTCAGATTTATCAGAAATTGGCAAAAAAATGCTCCCCCTTGCCACAGGGAGAGCTTTAGATAGGTGATTACCGAAACAATTACAGCCTATCAATCGAGTGTGAAAAATTTGTGAAATAATGACAATTGCACACTTTTCAGCAAAAGGCCAACCCTCAAATACTTTTTTTATACTTCTCAATCCGAGGGTCTTGAGTTGAAGAAACCAGTTATTAATTTAATATAAAGCAAATGTGAAGGAATTATGAAGGTTTGGTGAACAATCTTTAGGTGGGTTACAGCGCACGATGGTGCATGAGCCACTCCTACAAAGTGTTGAGGTTAGGGATAATTGGAGAACCATCCTCTTAACCAGTCTCAAGCAAAAAGCTCAGCCGCAATAACTGAGCTTGTAGAGTATGCTTTTGACTGATAATTGAGTGCGCTCTTCACTCTTCTAGCATCACCTTGAGTTTCTCTATTTTCCTCTGATCATGGGACAGTCTTTTTTCTGGCTTACGGCTTACCCTTTAAAAGTCTAATCACGATATTCTAGAGTTTTTTCACGTCTCGTCTCTTCATTCGCTTGTCTTTATCAGGCGTGTTAACCGAATTGACCTACTGTAAAACTTGCGTTACCACATTGCCTTGATGGTAGTTTATCGCCAATAATACTCGCTAAGGAAGCCGAGTCGCGGAAAGCCGCAATGGAAAGGTCATCCGAGTTAACAAAAGACTCAACTATACAATAACCATCTGGCGAGTCTGATTATTTTTGATCACTGGTTTTTCTAGATTGAGACTCCAATCTTTTACAAATTTTATCTCAATCGATTCACACCCTAAACCATATTCATCACATTGGAACTGAGAATTAAGATATTCAGCTAAAGAAACAGAGGAAACAAATTGTGAACCCACACAGCAGGAAATACCGTTAGAGTAGTTAATCTTAACTCGCATATACATTCCTCTCTGTCTAAGGATGAGCTTGATCTTCTAACATCTTAGTCATGCAATGTAAATATTTTGTGATAGCCCAAATTAATCGATAAACAGGAAAGCCTAATCGGCAAAAACATATTTTGCAGGGATTATTTGTCAAGAACTAGACGTTTCAATCACTTATTTGTTTTGGGAAAAATTGTTGAGAATGGCCTCCGCTTGGGGCGGAATCTCAGTAATTAGGCGCATGGGAAATCGCTCAGTGGAAGCTAATTGAGCATACTCCGGTGTTAGAAAAATAGAGTATTGTTTCGCCTCATCAGTCAGTTGTGCCGCCATTGCCAATACGATCGCTTTTACATAGTTGCGAACTTCAACCGATTGCTCACCGACAATTTCACCGCCACTATACAGAGTACTCGGTTCACGCGCCTGAGCAATCGTTGTGTCGGGGTCTTTCACACTCAAATGGGTGGCACCGACAAAACCAACCAGCCATTTGGGAGAGGGGAGTTGATCAAAGGGTATGACCTGTTCCGGTAAAATTGGCGTCGTTTTATCGGCAGAAGCCGCTGAAATTAAGGTGGGAACCGTAACTTTACTCAAGCCTGTTTCACCAAACAGCAAAGAGGCTGTTGGAGAAAGTGCGATCGCGGCTTTAATCCTGGAATCTCCCAATTGGTAACGCTCTTCGGGAAGTCCCTTGGCAAAACATTGGGCATTTTCACTCAGACTATTAGCCAGTACATTTCCCGGACAGCGTTGTTTTAATGAAGTGAGTTGCAACTCCGCGCCGGCAAGGGATAAAGAGGTAGAACCACCGAACGAATAACCCACGATCAGGGTGCGATTGGGTGCGAGTTTCCCTTGGAGTGGTCCTGATTTTGAGTTAATTGATTGGAGTTCATCCAGAACAAAGCTAATATCCTTAGGCCGATTTAAAAACTCCTCCGCTTCTAAGATTGGAGCTTTAAGGGCAAGTGCTTGCTTAACATGAGTCTCATTGCTACCTGGATGTTCTAAGGCGACGACAATATAGCCATAGGAGGCAAGATGCTGGGCGAGGTAACGTAAATCCGTGCGAACTGAACCCAATCCGTGGGAAAAGACAATAATCGGTTTATCGGCAGAGGATTGGGTTGACCAATACACATCCACCGGAATTTCTCGACGGCGTTCCCGATCATTCAGGTTTAACGGCAACACCTGCACAGTGGCATTTCCAGATTGAGTGGGGTCAAAGGGTAAATTAATCTGAGGACGTTGAGACACCAATTGGGGAGCAATCGCTGCCATGAACGCCTGAGATTGCCAAAATGATTTGTTGAAGTTTTCAGTAACCAGAAATGCCCGATCCAGATTAATTTCCAGTTGGGGAGTGGGATAGGCTTCAATAAAACTAATCAGAGATAGTCCTTTCGCCGCCTTCGCGCCCGAAACAAGTGCTGATTTGACCAATAGCTCACCCACCCGATCCGAGCGAGAGGTGGCGCTAGCCAGTGCTGAAACCAGGAGGTTCCCACTAGGGGTATCGAGGAAGTTACGCACCGCTACTGGGTTGATGTTGAAATTGGCTTGGAATGCGGACAGAAGTGTCTCTCGTTCCTGAGGGCGCAACCTTCGTGCATAAGATTGGAGGCTGGAGGAGGCTTTCCCAGTTTCAGCTAAGGTTTTAAGGTCAGCCAAGGGGATAGATTGGCTGGACGTGCCACGACGCACGATAACCGTTTGAGACGCTTCTACGGCGGTTGTTGCTCCATGTAGGAGACTCAGGGAAATCGCGCCAACTACAGCGATCAGGGAAAACTGCCAATGAAAAATGGGTCGCATGAACCTGTTCACCTTCCGCACCTCTTAGAATTCGAGCGGCTAATGTCTTGCGATGCGCTCTTCACAAAAAGATTACGCTAATGCCTGTTGCTCCAGCAATCCCGGAAACGTTTCAATGTGTTACTGGAACGGCAAACTATCCATCAGCATTGAAAGATGAATGACCTGTAACTAACTGGGGCGCTAGGATTCGAACCTAGGAATGGCGGGACCAAAACCCGCTGCCTTACCACTTGGCTACGCCCCATTGCTTTCACCTTGCTTATGGTAACAGTTAATACCCGCAAAGTGTCAAGCCTTTTTCGAGAATTGGGAAGAAAAGTTGAAAGTTAGAAGATTTTTGAGGCTGAAAGCTACTCAGTTAAGGCGTTTTCCAGCTACCCCTGCGGGGAACGCTCTCGCGTTCAACCTTCTAACCTCCAACTCAGTTTCCTCAAGCAGGGTAGATCCGCAAGCGCCGATTTGGCTCATCCCCAAAACTATCGGACTTGAGGCGATAGTGTTCGACGAGTTCGTGTTGCATCTTACGCACTTTTGGCGATCGCGGCAGCAACTCGACCGGCTGCCCCTTGGGTAGGACAATTTGCTCAACCGCAAGGCGGGCTTCTTCGAGGGCTTCGATTTCGTCTTCAGTACCGCTTTGAGTAAACAAGCGTAAGTCAGTGACCTCAGGCATACTGGGGTCATCCATGTCCAGCATGTGTCTCAAGGCACGGGTAATCTGAGGGATTGTACTCGATTTTACCGAGTGAATGGGCACATGACGTGCTTTGGCAATAGAGCGCAGCTTCCCATGGTTTTTGACATGCGATCGCAAACTCAACACCGCATCCGCACTATCCATATCTTTGGTCAACACGACCGGCAAGTTGAGTACCCGAATCACCTGCTCCAATTGATGACGACTCACGCCATAGGGATAAATATGCAACGGCAAATCTTCCCCATTGGGTCCCGGTATTCTCACCCCATTGGCAAAGTCATCTTGCTCTTGCCAGGATTGATTGAGCAACTGTTCAAAGTCACGTTTTTCGGAATACGGTTCTGCTAATGGACGCGATAACGGCTTCATCTGTCCAGATGCTCGCCATCCCGTTGGTTTAGTCTGCACTGAAGAGAGTCCAGCTCGATTCGGCGGCGTGGCGACGGGTGCCGTGGGAAATTCACGGGTAATCGTCACCTTGCCATTTTCATGCGCCGTCCTCACTTGTGGATTCGGTTGGCGACCCCGCAGCAAGTCATCGACGGTATCGGAAACACTCTCATGCACAACCCAGCGCTGCCGCTCCAGCATTTCGATCGCAATATCGAAGGTTGGGGGAGCTTTACGTTCTAAAACGGTTTTCTGAGAGCCTCGGCGTCTGGCTTCATCATCTCCTAGCGTCACAGCCTGGATACCGCCCACCAAATCGGAAAGGGTGGGATTTTTAATCAAGTTTTCAATCCGATTGCCGTGAGCGGTACCCACGAGCTGCACACCTCGCTCTGCAATGGTTCGAGCCGCCAGCGCTTCGAGTTCCGTGCCAATTTCATCAATCACGATGACTTCTGGCATGTGATTCTCCACCGCTTCAATCATCACCTGATGTTGCAGTTCGGGGCGGGCAACTTGCATCCGTCTGGCGCGACCAATCGCTGGATGAGGAATATCACCGTCACCGGCAATTTCATTGGAGGTATCAATAATCACAACCCGCTTATGCAAATCATCCGCCAATACCCTGGCAATTTCCCGCAAAGCGGTCGTTTTACCCACACCCGGACGCCCCAGCATCAGAATCGACTGACCAGTTTCCACCAAGTCACGAATCATGCCAATGGTGCCAAAAACCGCTCGACCCACACGGCAGGTTAAGCCAATAATTTCACCGGGACGGTTGCGAATCGCACTAATTCGGTGCAGGGTTCGCTCAATTCCGGCACGATTATCTCCACTAAAGTGTCCTACGCGCTGGACACAATGATGAATTTGTTCTTGAGTAATGGGGGTTTCAAACAGGTACTCTGCCCCCTGAGGAAAGCGTACCTCTGGAAAGCGACCCAAATCCATGACCACCTCAATCAGACTGTCTTGCTGTGGGTGTTGCTCCAATGCTGAGCGGATTTCTTGGGGTAAGATGTCCAGCAACTTTTGCAGGTCGTCTGTAATCTGCATCCTTTGTGAAGTAATGTTGTCCGGTTCAACCGATGATTCTTGATTAGATAGCACTTTTTGATCGGAGAGATTGATTTCGTGGGAATACACCATAGGGTCGTGTCAAAACAGCATTGGCTGTTCTTATGAGTGGGCGTTTTGAAAATTTGTGTTTACTCAATGTTGGGGTTGAGTTGTATCCGGGTTGAGTTCATGTTTTTCAAATCATTTCAATTGGGAAACTAAAGAGTGAGCGGTTTCTACGGCTTGCCAAAGTAGCCTGGGGGACTTTTCCAGGCATCCAAGGCTGGGATTTTGCAGCAATATGAAATTGGCATCAACGGCTTCCCCACTAGGTTGTTCTAATTTCTCTAAAATCGGTGAAAGTAGGACACGAGCGTAACTTCCGTAAGCAATACCGGCTACATAGGATTTTGAGTTTTGGATGTGATTAACGGGTTCATCTTGGCTATTTCTCCTTCCCTGTTCATTCAGAAGCCCAAGGTCTCTTAGCTTCATGACGGTATGATCATTCGTACCCCCCGCTAGCTGGACGTATCCGGGTAATCTCGCGGCGAGGACTTTCTGAGAAAGCTTGACAGCGGCACGAGTAGCACCCATACCGATATCTCCGCTCATCGGACGACCATCAGTCTGCCAAACTAAGGGACAGGGTAGGGGCATAATTAGGTCGTGTAACGCCCAGAGGTAATCGATTAAGCCTTCACCATCGGGGCAGCTAATGGCTAGGAGTTTGAGCCGATTCACCCACGGTGCGATCGCTTTCCATAAGCGTTGAAAATCTGTGAAGTGCCCGACTTTCGTGTGGATTTCTAGGGCGTCAACACCAGCAGGAAGAATCAGTTGGGCGATCGCCTCCGGAGCAAAAACATAGGAGCGAGGATATATAATCTGACTGGGACAAATCGGCAGACAGCGACCACAGCCATAGCAACGTTGGTCGATTACTCCCGAGAAATTCTCAATGGATTTTAAATTTTCCCCTCCCCTTGATAACAGGGGGGTGGATTTTGGATTAGCTTCCCCATCATGTATTTTTGCGCTACCAATAGGAGATTGGTGATGTGAAAGGTTATAACTTACCCCTGTTGTCAATTGGTTCCCCTGTTCTCCGGCGTTGATCAAGTTTGGGGTTTGGAAAACAATCGCTTGTGCTGGGCAAATTTTTTCGCAAGGGCGAGAACAGTCTGCTGGACACAATTGGGGGTCAAATTCGGCTTTGCGAAAATGTGGGTCTTCCCCATCATTTAAGCTCACCATTAGCCAGGGGCGGTGACTGAATCCAAATCCTCGCACTTGGGCTTCCTCACCAAGTTCAGTGGCTACTTGTAAGGCGTCTAGTGCCGACGCAATCACCGCCGGATCGGCGGCGACATCAATACAATCAGCACCGGCGAGGGTGTAAGCCAAGGTGAGGTTTCGGACAGCAGGAAGGTGTTGAAAGCTGGCTCCGCAGATTAGCTTAAACCAGTTCCCCTCCCTTAAAGAGCGTAATGGATAGTACAGTTCAGTCACCCCTATATGCTAAATCCTTGAGAAAAAAATGGGGAGGTGAAATTTCCCAACTTGTTCTATGAGGAGGGCTGAGGGCGGAAGTCTGGACGCAATCCGTGAAGCGGCACGACTACCCGAAGGACATCGGTAAACCCAATCACCCTGATTTGTCCCTGAGTATGTGTAGATATGGGGAACCCTAATAGCGTTTCACCCTAAATCTGGGGGTTCACTCCTAACTCAGTTACCTAAAAAATAGCGAGGAGATGGCTCCTCGGCTATCGTTAATTTTCGTTACGTTACAGCCCGAAACCCGCGAGGGTTCATCGCTTAATCGTTGATGGCGTTCAGCAGAACTTCGGATAAAGATAGATCGGCCATG
>DATNQL010000884.1:0-1954 GCA_036704025.1 Stenomitos sp. | reverse complement strand
CTTGAGGCTGTATTAGCGATCATCAAGAGCGAGTTTGCAACGGTAACTGAGTTTGAACGTGACTTCCCGTCCCTATGCTTCGCCCTGGCGACTGGTGTAGGTAAAACCCGTCTGATGGGTGCCTTTATCAGTTATCTGCATCTTGCCCATGGAATTAACAACTTCTTTGTGCTTGCACCGAACCTGACAATTTATAACAAACTTGTCAAAGAATTTGAGGACCGCAATCATCCGAAGTATGTATTCAAAGGAATTGCCGAATTTGCTTCCTATCCTCCAGATATCATCACGGGCGATAATTATGAATCCAAGGCCGGGACACTCTTTGACGCTTTGGTGCCGGTCAAGGTCAACATTTTCAATATATCAAAGATTAACTCCGAAGTACGCGGCGGAAAATCCCCAAGGATCAAACGGCTTTCTGAATATATTGGCGAGAGTTATTTCGACTATCTGGCAGGATTGAAGGATCTGGTATTGCTGATGGATGAATCCCATCGTTACAGGGCATCAGCCGGAATCAGAGCTATTAACGAACTTAAGCCGATATTGGGGTTAGAACTTACTGCTACACCTTTTGTGGAGACAACCAAAGGGGCTGTCCCATTCCGTAATGTTATCTACGATTATCCCCTGGCTAAAGCCATGGCTGACGGCTTTGTAAAAGAGCCAGCTGTTGTCACGCAGAAGAACTTCAATCCCAAAGACTTCTCACCTGAACGGCTTGAAGAGATCAAGCTGAGGGATGGTGTAAGGCTCCATGAGAGCGTCAAGGTCGAACTTGAAACCTATGCCCGCAACTATGGGCAAAGAATTGTTAAACCCTTTGTACTCGTAATTGCTCGGGATACTACTCATGCAGGCCAACTTCTGAAATTGATTCAGTCTGAGAAATTTTTTGAAGGGCGCTATGCAAACAAGGTGATCCAGGTAGATTCAAGTAAGACGGGCGCTGAAGAGGAAGAGATGATCCAGCGATTGCTGGCGGTGGAAACCACTGAAGAACCGACCGAGATTGTTATCCATGTCAACATGCTTAAGGAAGGCTGGGATGTCACCAACCTTTACACAATTGTTCCGCTAAGAGCGGCCAATGCCCGTATTCTTATTGAGCAATCAATTGGCCGTGGTCTTCGTCTACCCTATGGTAAGAAAACCGGTGTGAACACAGTTGACCGGCTCAATATCGTGGCTCATGACAGGTTCCAGGAAATCATCGATGAGGCTAACCGCTCTGACTCGGTTATTCGAATCCAGCAAGTAATACTAGACCCAGAAAAAGACTTTCAAAAGACGAAAACAGTCGTGGCCCAGTCTAATGTAGAGCAACATTTCAATGCACCTGCTTCAGTAACTTCGACTGCCGCAACAACAGCTGTCAAACCTATTTTTAACAACGAAGTGGAGCGTAAGATTGCCAAGATGACGTATGACGTTATCAAGGAACACGAATTCCTCCCCAGTTCGGCACATTTGGCAAAAGCAGAGATTACCGCAGAGATCGTGCGACGTGTGGAAGAACAAATAACGCCAGAGCAAATGGTGTTGGCCGGAGTTACAGTTAGGCCGAACATTGCTGAGATCGTAAAGAAAACGACCGAGCTTGTGATAAAGCAGACGATAGACATCCCACGAATACTCGTTGTTCCTAAAGGGGAAGTAACCCTTGGCTATCATCCATTCACCCTTGATGTTTCATCTATTAATTTTCAGCCAGTGGAGAGAGATTTGCTGTTGCAACATTTGCGGACTGGCCAACAGGATACGCTGAGTGCCAGCGGAGGTATTGAGCAGGAAAATCGCCTTGAGGATTATGTTGTACGTGCCTTAATTGACTTTGACGACATTTCCTACGACAGCCACTCTAATTTGTTGTACGACCTTTCCGGGCAGCTGGTAAGGCATCTACTTGGTTACCTTTCTGAAGACGAAGCAAGAAATGTTCTACAGTACT
>DATNQL010000883.1:0-7488 GCA_036704025.1 Stenomitos sp. | reverse complement strand
TCAATTGATGCAACTATATAGGGAAATCATGAAGGGAATGGATTCGATTTCTGGCAAACCATACCATAAACGGAATTAGAATCAGTCAGTTTTTCTGAAGGGTTATTCAAAATTGAGTTAGCTTTTTGGCAAGAAAGATATTCGTTAGCCAAGGAATAAATTTGACAAACGTTGAGACGAATAAAGTATGGTACCAGGGTCAAAAGACCTCAATGATTCTCCTTTCGCAATCCAGCTACAACGTTTTTCTCAAAACATTAGCCTTGTTGTAGTCCTGATTGGTTTTGCGGTGATTGGGGGTTGGGTATTCGATATTGCTGTGTTCACCAGCATTTTGCCCCCATTGCCGACGATGAAGGTGAACACGGCTGTTGGTTTGCTGCTGGGAGGGACATCATTATGGCTGTGGCATTGGGAATTCAACCGAAAAAAGGCAAATCGAACAGGGATAATACAACGTTTCAGTTTTAGTGGAGCCTGTTTCCTGGTTCTCCTGGCTCTACTGACATTGATTCAGTACGGTTTTAACGTCAATCTGGGAATCGATCAAGGGTTGATGCAACAGCCAGAACCCCTGGGAAGTACAGCCTCACCTGGACGGATGGCTCCTAATACAGCCTTGGCATTCTTGTTCGAGGGATTAGCCTTGCTGCTATTGAGTCTGCCTCGTCCCCATTATCTAGCCGTGCAAGGCATGGCACTAGGGGCAGGAATACTGGGTTTTTTGGGATTGTTGGGCTATGTCTACGGCAGTACCGCTTTTTCTACGGCAGGCTCGTTTACGGGTATGGCGATACACACCGCGATCGCCTTTTTGCTGCTGAGTAGTGGCATTCTGGGGGCATGTCCTGATCGAGGAATCATGCTAGTGGTCAATAGCGACAGTGTAGGCAGCTTGATGGCACGACGACTGCTGCCCTTAGCTATTGTTCTACCCCCTTTGCTAGGAGGATTATCTCACCTGGGTTACCACTGGCATCTTTATACAGAAGAAGTGCAAGCCGCCCTGGCCAATACATTCGATATTCTTCTGTTCTCAGGATTGATTGGTTGGAACAGCTACATGCTCAACCGCCTCGACTCGCATCGCAGAAGGGCAGAACGTTCACTACAAACGCTCAACGCTCAGCTACAAGAGGAACTCCATATCCGAAAGCAGGCAGAGGAAGCCTTGCAGACTTCCCAGGCTCGATTTGCAGGCATTCTGGAAATTGCCAGTGACGCCGTGATTTCGGTGGATGAGCGCCAACGGATTATTCTGTTCAATCAGGGATCCGAAAAAGTATTTGGTTACGCCACTAGTGAAGTACTCGGTCAACCCTTAGACTTGTTATTACCGATGCGGTTTGCAGAAGTACACCATCAGTATGTCAGCGACTTTGCTCAGTCACCCGGTAAAGCACGGCGAATGGCAGAGCGTAGCCAGATTTTTGGTCGCCGTAAAGATGGTACAGAGTTTCCGGCGGAAGCCTCGATTTCTAAGCTCAACGTTGGGGGCAAAATTGTGTTCACAGCTTTTCTGCGTGACATCAGTGAAGCCTATCGACAAGCTGAACAACGCCAACGGACAGAAGAAACATTGCGCGAGAGTGAAGAGCGCTTTCGTAGTGCGTTTGACAATGCAGCCATTGGGATGGCTCTGGTGGGAATTGAGGGACGCTGGTTGAAAGTCAATCGCTCCCTATGCGATCTCGTGGGTTACAGCGAGCAAGAGTTATTATCCTTGAGCTTCCAGGATATTACCCATCCAGAGGATATGGAAGCTGATCTGAGCTACGCACGCCAATTACTCGCGGGTGAAATTCGTTCCTATCAGCTAGAAAAGCGTTATTTTCACGCTCATGGGCATGTGATATGGATTCTCTTGAGTGGCTCACTCGTTCGGGATATCAAAGGCAATCCTCTTTACTTCATTGCTCAGATTCAAGACATTACTGAGCGTAAACAGGCAGAGAAACTCTTAGCGCTGCAAGCTGTCGTCGTGAAAAATATGGCGGGCGGAGTTTGTTTAATTAGAGCCACGGATAACACGATTGTTTATGCTAACCCCAAATTTGAAACTCTCTTTGGCTACGATCAGGGTGAACTCAACGGCAAACCCGTCTATGTAATCAACTATGAACAGCCTGATCAGAGTGCAGAAGAAACGGCGTTAGCCATCATTGATCAGCTCCACCAGTATGGTGAAGCAACATATGATGTTCATAATGTCAAGAAAGATGGTACTCCCTTCTGGTGTAGAGCTCATACCTCAGTCTTTGAACACCCAGAATATGGAACCGTTTATGTTGCCGTCCAAGAGGATATCACAGAGTTCAAACGAGCGGAACAAGCTCTGCGCGAGAGTGAGGAGCGCTTCCGAGCTATTTTCAACCAAACCTTTCAGTTTGTTGGCTTACTCAAACCCGATGGTACTCTCTTAGAAGCCAACCAAACAGCCCTTGATTTTGGTGGAATAACTCGCTCCCAAGTGATTCATCAGCCTTTTTGGGAAGCTCGATGGTGGACGATTTCAGCCGAAACGCAGGAGCAATTAAAAGCCGCGATCGCTCGTGCTGCTGAGGGAGAGTTTGTGCGTTATGAAGTGGATGTGTTGGGTGAGGGGGATCGGGTTGTCACGATTGATTTCTCCCTGCGCCCCATCTTCGATGATGCTGGCACAGTAAAGCTACTGATTCCAGAAGGACGGGATATTAGCGACCGCAAACTGGTAGAACTCGAAATCATTCGGAATCGAGACGAACGAGAAGCCATCTTCAATGAATCGACGGATGCCATCTTTCTGGTGAATGCCGAAACCACTCTAACCGTGGATTGTAATCGTCGAGCCGTTGAACTGTTTGAAGCCTCCAGTAAAGATGAACTCATTGGAACAGAAGGGCAAACTCTGCAAAAGTACCCGTTCACGTCAGACGAACTCGCTGCTATTGTGGAGGAAATCAATACCCAAGGCTTTTGGAGTCGAGAGATTGAGTATGTTACCAAAACGGGCAAAACGTTCTGGGGAAACTTAGCAGCCAAACAAATTACAGTCGCTGGCAAAAGGATGAATTTGGTGCGGGTAACCGATGTCAGCGCTCGCAAAGAGACGGAAGAGGCTTTAAAACAAAGCGAGAGGTTATTCCGGATTTTGGCTGAAATTTCCCCAGTGGGCATTTTTCGCTCCGATGCTTCTGGACAAACCATTTACGCCAATGAACGGGCTTGTCAGCTTGTGGGTGCTCAGTTGGAAGAGGTGTTGGGATGGCAGTGGAGTTCTTATATTCATCCACAGGACCAAGAACGAGTTGCCCAAGCTTGGCAATCTTCTGTGGCTGAGCAGCTCCCTTGGCAGTTAGAATACCGTCTTTTAAATTCAGAAGGAAAGGTAACCTGGGTCTTAACCCAAGCCGATTTAGAACAGGACGACACAGACACCGTCATCGGATATGTGGGTACTTTAACAGACATTAGCGATCGCAAAGCGTCAGAAGAGGCGTTGAAACAAAGTGAATCAACGCTCCGTAGCTTCTTCAACAGCACGTCAATGCTCATGGGCATTGTTGAACTCCATGACGATGACATTCTGCATATTTCCGATAATCAGGTAACGGCTCAGTTGTTTGGTACAACCTCAGAGGCGATGCAAAATCGATTTGCCTCTGACTTGGGAGTGCCGCCAGCCAGCATCCAAATGTGGATGACTCACTACCGACAAGCCGAGCAACTTCAGGCTCCTGTACAGTTTGAATATCCCCATCAAACTCCCCACGGTGAACGATGGCTATCTGCAAGTGTTTGCCCCATTGCCGTCAGTCCGAGTGGACATCCTCGATTTTCCTACATCGTTCAAGACATCACTCAGCGCAAACAAGCTGAGGAATCTTTGCGACGGTATGAACGGATTGTTTCCGCTACGACGGATAGTATGTGCTTAATGGATCGCAACTACACCTATCAATTGGTGAATCAGGCTTACCTCACTCTCCATAACAAACGAGCTGATGAAATTATTGGACATTCAGTCCAAGAAATTTTGGGGAAAGAAGTCTTTGAAACCCTTTTGAAGCCACGTTTAGATCAATGTCTGGCAGGAGAAGTGGTAAATTATCAAATGTGGCTAGATTACTCAACGATCGGACGACAATTTATTGGTATTACTTACGCTCCTTACTGTGAGGCTGACAACACGATCTCAGGTTTAGTCGTCAGTATTCGTAACTTGACAGACCTCAAACAAGTCGAGTTAGAGCTGCAACGGGCTAAAGAAGCGGCTGAAGTGGCAAACCGTGCCAAAAGTCTCTTTCTCGCAAGCATGAGCCATGAGCTGCGTACCCCTTTGAATGTCATGCTGGGTTTTACCCAAGTGATGAACCGTGACTCTTCACTGACATTAGAACAACGAGAGAGTCTGCAAATTATTAGTCGCAGTGGTCATCATTTGCTGGCGTTAATCAACGATGTCCTAGATTTATCCAAAATAGAAGCGGGACGCCTCACTCTTGATGAGAGCAGTTTTGACTTACTTCATTTGTTGCGATCGCTTCGGGACATGTTCAATCAAAAAGCTGAATCGAGAGGGTTGCAACTGTATTTAGAAATTGCCTCAGATGTACCTCAATATGTAAATTCTGACCCCAATAAATTACGCCAGGTACTCATCAATTTGTTAAGCAATGCGATTAAATTTACCCATAAAGGTAGTGTTAGTTTAAACGTTAACAGAAACAACTATCAAGAAATGACTGGGTTGATGTTTGCCGTTTCTGATACTGGCGTAGGCATTGCCCCCAATGAAATGAATCATATTTTTGATGCTTTTGTGCAAGCCCAAGCCGGAAAAGTGGCTCCCGAAGGCACAGGTTTAGGGCTGGCCATTAGTCGTAAATTTGTGCAGTTAATGGGAGGGGATATTACCGTCAGTAGCATTCTCGGTGAGGGGAGTACGTTCAAATTCGAGATTCCCGTTCGTCTGGCTCTAGCTTCGGAGGTAACACCGACTCAGTACCAGCGGCAGGTGATTGGATTAGCACCCGGACAACCTCCTTACCGTATCCTTGTTGCCGATGACCAAGCCGAAAACCGCCAACTGTTGGTTAAACTGTTGACTCCATTGGGACTAGAAGTGCAGGAGGCACAAAATGGAGAGGAAGCTGTAATGCTGTGGCAGCAGTGGCAACCTCACCTCATCTGGATGGATATACGGATGCCCCAGATGGATGGTTACGAAGCAACCCAGCGAATTCGTTCTAGTGTTGACGGTCAGGCTACTATTATTATTGCTCTTACGGCTCATGTTTCCAGCAGCGATCGCACTCTGGCTCTCTCTGCAGGCTGTAACGACTTCATCAGCAAGCCCTTCCAAGTAGAGACGTTGTTTGCCAAGATGGCAGAATATTTGGGACTGCGCTATGTATACGCTCAAAACGACCTGCCTTCGGTCACCAGCCATGATGATGACCAGCCACCAGCTCAAGCGGATATCCTAACGGCTCAAAACCTGTCTGTAATGCCACTCGATTGGATTACTCAGCTCCATCAAGCGGCACAGTTGTGCGATGACGAAGAAATCTTTCACCTCATTGAACAAATTCCCGCAGAACAGGCACCTCTTATCGCTCGCCTGAGGCAACTGGCTCACGATTTTCAGTTTCAACCCATTGTGAAGTTAACCCAAACTGATTCCAGGCTCTCAAGTCCATAAAAGTTCAAGAAAGAAACCAACTTTTTCTTCCTACCTCATCCGGTGTTGGTCAGATGTTAAGCCTCTCACCAACCCAAGCTGTTTTATTTCCTATTTCATACCTCAGATGACTGCTTACCTGAAGAGGCCGCGATGTCCAGTAGACGACCCAGTATTTTAGTTGTGGATGACCAACCCGATAACCTCCGCACCCTTGCTGCCATCCTGAGTGCAGAAGGTTACAAGGTCAGAAAAGCGGTCAGTGGG
Organism: Stenomitos sp.; assembly: GCA_036704025.1. GTDB lineage: Bacteria > Cyanobacteriota > Cyanobacteriia > Cyanobacteriales > Coleofasciculaceae > Allocoleopsis. The sequence continues at coordinate 1,559 of DATNQL010000883.1, read as the reverse complement.
GAAATCGCGTTAGAAACGGCCTGTTCTCAACCCCCCGACCTCATCCTGCTTGACATCCGAATGCCGCAGATGGATGGCTATACCGTCTGTTTAAGCCTTAAGGCATCAGACACCACCCGTGAAATTCCTGTGATCTTTTTGAGTGCGTTAGGGGATACGGCGGATAAGGTCAAAGCCTTTGCCTGTGGCGCTGTTGACTATATCACCAAACCTTTTCAGGCAGAAGAAGTGATTGCTCGTGTTAAGAATCAATTGCGCGTTCAAAAACTGTTGCAGCAACTAACCGAGAAAAATGTACAACTGCAACAAGAGATTGAAGAACGCCAACAAACCGAAAAAAAAATTAAAGCTGCACTTCGAGAAAAAGACGCTTTACTCGCAGAAACTCATCATCGGGTGAAGAACAATCTTCATATCATCTCCAACCTGCTCTACCTCCAATCAAATCGCAGTAAGGATAGGCAAGTACGCCATATTCTGCGAGATAGTCGAAATCGAATTTATTCAATGACGTTAATCCATGAATCTCTATATCATCAGAGCCATAATTTTGCGGAAATTAGTCTGATTAAATATGTCGATAAGCTATTAGATCATTTATTAAAGACATACAAAATTTCTCGGGATTGTATCTCGTTTCATAGAGATGAGAAAACAGATATTTTAATTCGGATTGAACAAGTTTTTTTCTGTGGGTTAATTATCAATGAATTAATAACTAATGCTCTAAAAAAAAGTCTTGAGTTTGCTCCAATAGGCCAGGTATTTATAACAATAGAGTGTAGTGATGAGAGACAATTAATGATATCTGTTGGTAATACGGGCGATACACTTCCAGCCGATTTTGACCTCCCCAATGAAAAATCATTAAGAATGAAGCTCATTACATTATTAATCAATCAACTGAAAGGAATGATTGAAATTGAGCGGGGTGATCCAACCATTTTTAAAATTCAATTTACGCTGTTGGGCATTTAACTTTTATGTCCGAATAATAGCAAGAGGATGAATGCTTCACCATCATTCTTGTGAGGTGTGCCTCTGTGAGGTTCTAAGCCACAACTCGCCCATTCTGTTTTGTTCTGCACTAAATTAAATTCTTTAATGCTGTTAACGCTCAAAAAAATCTGCTAAGTTATATAATGTAATACATTAAACTATTAAACTGTATAACCTATGAAAAATCGTGGGCGAGTCACAGCCTATTTACCCGAAGAAATCCAGAAAGCCTTAGAAGAGTGGGCAGAAGAAGAAAGCCGCTCATTGAGTAGCCTTGCTACCTATCTACTAACTCAGGCTGTGAAAGACCGTCAACAATCCAAAGATAAGAAAGAGTAATCTAGGACTTACCGCGTCTCGTGCTAGAAAGTCCGCCGTCGGAGCTTGAGTCAGGACTGACTGACAGACATGCAACGATTGCAACCCACCTAAGTGGGTTTTATTTTTGTCGCCGCGATTTCTAACCGTCTGCGGCAAAATGTCAGTTGATACGCAGTTGCATTCATTCATACGTAGCACATTGAATTTCTCCGCGTCCCCACGTCCCCCTGTCTCCGTGT
>DATNQL010000882.1:0-10067 GCA_036704025.1 Stenomitos sp. | reverse complement strand
TTTGTTTGTGCTTGAGTAACCCTAGAGCGATCGCTCATCGACTTTAATATCGGTAAAAAAGTTAAGATTAAACACAGATTTGTAACAAATGTATAGATATGCCTGTTCAGATTGGAGACAAGGCTCCTGATTTCACCCTGACTTCCGCCTCAGGAGAACCCATCAGCCTCAAAGATTTTATCGGCAAAAAGAATGTCGTTTTGTACTTTTACCCCAAAGACGATACGCCGGGATGTACGGCAGAAGCCTGTGCCTTTCGCGATAGTTACCAAGTCTTCCAAGACGCGGGTGCTGAAGTGATTGGCGTCAGCGATGACTCATCCACATCTCATCTGCAATTTGCAGCCAAGCACCGATTGCCGTTTATTTTGTTAAGCGATAAGGGCAAGCAATTACGTAAACTATATGGCGTTCCCTCAACACTTGGACTTTTACCCGGTCGGGTAACCTACGTCATTGACAAAACTGGAGTTGTGCGACATATTTTCAACTCCCAGCTCAACTTTAAAGGTCATATTGAGGAGTCGTTGAAAACGCTGCGAGAGTTGCAAGAAGTCTGAAATTGTCCTAGCCCTGAGAGCGATCTTGGAAATGGTAATGGGTAATGGGTAATGGGGAGTCTTGCACCAATGAATTTGTACTCTTGAACGTCCGCCTTGGCGTTTGATCAAAGTTGGTACTGGCAACTGATTACAATGGTGCAAGCTCTCCCCAAATAGGATTGAATAGTGCAAGGTTTTTTGAATCTCAATAAGTCAGCCGGCTGGACATCCCATGATTGCGTTGCCAAAGTGCGGCGGCTGTTGCGCCTCAAGCGGGTGGGACATGGGGGAACGTTAGATCCGGCGGCTATGGGTGTCTTACCGATCGCATTGGGTAAAGCCACCCGATTGTTGCAGTATATGCAGCAAGATAAGGCATATCGAGCCACAATCCAACTGGGAATACAGACGACGACGGATGACTTGGAAGGAGAAGTGATCGCCACTCAGTCCGCACAGGGATTGACATTGGAGGAGATTTTATCCATTCTGCCGAAGTTCGAGGGCACGATTCAACAAGTCCCGCCGATGTACAGCGCGATTCAGGTGCAGGGAAGACGCCTGTATGATTTAGCCAGAGCCGGTGAAACCGCTGAAGTCCCCGTGCGGACGGTGGAAGTTTATCAGATTCAGGTGTTGGATTGGCGTCCGGGGGAGCTGGCTGAATTGGATGTGGCGATCGCCTGTGGTTCAGGGACGTATATTCGTGCGATCGCGCGAGATTTAGGAGCATTACTCCATACTGGTGGCACTCTAGCCTCCCTCACGCGTACCCAAAGCTGTGGTTTCCATCTGGAAGATAGCCTGACGTTAGAAGAGTTGGAAGGGCAATTGGAACAAGGTACATTTCAGCCCATACCCCCCGTAACCGCGTTGCAGCATCTAGCCGTTGCCACCTTACCCGCAGCAGAGGCAGATCGTTGGTGTTTGGGGCAGCGGATCGTTTGGAATCATACCTCTACAGAGGTTCCTACAAATGCGTTACGGGTTCAGCGAGAAGAGGGTGAATTTTTGGGGATTGGTCAGGTCATTCCTTCAGAAAATGGGCTATTGCTTGCGCCTCAGATGGTTTTTGCTTCTGCTGAGTAATCGGCACTAATTCAATACTGAGTTTTATCATTCTTTAGCCGAGGTCTTTATTATGTCCTCGGACAGAAGTTAGTAGCCGAAAAATTAGAGATGATTTGTAAAGATAGTAACCAAACATCTTCAAAATTGTCATTCAGTTTGGAAATTAAGCTCATCTAAAGATAACAAGACAAGTTCAGTAAATGTAGTTTTTGTAGGAGGCCAAAGTGAATCTATTTCAGCATTTTCGCAAAATTATAACGGCTCTCGTCTTGATTGTAGTTCTGACGACAACGGCGGCCTGTAGCGGTGGGGTGCAAGCCAAACAGCCCACGAACAGTTTACCGACAACTCTAAATTCCAATGGGAACTATGCCCAACTGGAACGCGGAAATAGTGCTGTGGGACAAGATTTTGGCAATTGGGTTGTCCAGACGGCTCAGGGAGTGGTTCAAGATGCCTATGTGCGCGACAACAATAAGTTAGGTGTTGTGATTACGCGTCAAGTTCGTCCGAATGAAGTGAAGCCCTTAGCTAAATCTTTGGTTCAAGGATTTCATAAGAATTTTCCCAATCAAGATTTAAAAGTTTTGGTTTACGCACCGGATAAAAAATTGATTTTGACCGCTCAGTATGACGAACAGTCTAAGCAAATTGCATACCAATAACCGTTGACTCGTTCAGCGGTTGTATCTGCTCAAGACTGAGTTAGTAGAGCTAGCAAATTTTGAAGTCGCTTTAGACGAAATTAACGGCTAAAGCTGGGATAAAAAAGGAGAAATTTAAAATGACAAGTAGCGAACAGTACAAGCGTCAAATCATGAATGATTTGGCTCAGGGTAATGTGGAATCTCTCGATGATGCCCCGACCAATACGGCGCAGGAATATGAAAATTTTGATGATTTTGCCCAACGTTCTTCAGCATCTGAACGTCGCCAGTTGTTTGGTCGGTCTTTACATCCCGACAAAATTCCCCCCAGCCAGATGGAGCCAGAACTGCAAAAGGCGATCGCACAAATTAAGCCCAATGAGCGAGATGATGTGGCTCGTGCCTTTTTCAAGCACTTCAAGCAACGAGGACTGAGCGATCGCGCCCTTGAACAACAACTGGGGCTTTCTACTCACCATGCCAGTCGCATGAGTGCTGAGGATGTTAGTAAGCTTGCGTCCTTTGCCTATCATTCGCACCCCGATATCTTCCAAGAGGTGCTGACCGAACAACCGGGCATTATCAAGTTTCTCAGTAATCCCGTGGTAGCAGCGGTTTTAGGAGTGGCAGCGGCTAAGTGGCTGGGTAGTCACCGCAAGTAAGTCTCCAGTTTGCCTGAGTTAGGCAAACAAGCTCTGGTGTGTAGGGGCAGGGCGCGGTCAAAAACAGTTGGTGGTGTAGTGAAAAATTTTTTTCTTCTCCCCGCGTCAGTCTCAACCAACGACTTATCACCACACCCGTAGGGGCATAGCAACTGTAACATCTGGTTAAAGCACCATGTTGTTGAAGATGCCGTGCCCCTACTTCAACTCCGTTCCATCATCAGGGTTGGTAGCAAAATAGACAGGGTCAATTTTTGTAGGCAGAATGGGGTTCAGCAAACCCTCCCACCTCTGATAATACATAGAGGGGTCTGCCCTTCACCTCTTCATAGATGCGCCCCACATACTCACCTAGAATCCCAATACTCACCAACTGCACCGCACCCAGAAAGAACATGGCAATCATAATGGTTGCCAAACCCGTCAAGGGAGAAGATGGGGCAATAATACGCCAATAAAAGACCAGGATGGCCATCAGCACCGCTGCCGCCGCCGCCAGTAAGCCGAGGTAGGTGGAAAGACGCAACGGCACTCTAGAAAAGGAAATCAAACCAATTGCCGCTAGGGACAGGGACTTGCGAAAGGTGTACTGCACTTCACCCGCGAAACGGGGATCACGTTCAAAGCAAACGCAAGTCTGCTGCAACCCCACCCAGGAACGCAGTCCCCGAATGAAGCGGTTGCGTTCTGGCATGGAATTGAGGACATCTACTACTTTGCGATCCATCAAACAAAAATCCCCCGTATCGAGGGGAATTTCGATATCTGCCAGACGCCGCAGGATACGATAAAACAGATAGGCAGGGAGGCGCTTGAGCCAGCTTTCTTTTTTGCGTTGAGTGCGTTGGGCATAGACAACCTCATAACCTTGTTGCCACTTTTCTACAAGAATCGGGATTAATTCGGGTGGGTCTTGTAAGTCGGCATCCATCACCACGATCGCATCACCGCGCACAAAATTGAGACCGGCAGTGACAGCAATTTGATGACCGAAGTTACGAGCGAGACTAATGTAGCAAATTCGCGGGTCTTTCTCATGCAGTTCTCGCAACAGAGAAAGGGTGCGATCGCGGCTACCATCATTGATTAAAATGACTTCCACCGGTTCCCCTAGTTGATCGATCACCGCACTCAACCGTCGGTATAGTTCTGCAATACTCTTTTCCTCGTTATAGACGGGAATCACTAGGGAATACTTGGGGCGCACAGTTGATCTATCCTTGGAATCGGTTCATCAGTATTGAGTTACAGAATATCAAGCAAGAACGCTTACGGCTTCTAGTGGTGGGTTGAATTAATCCGCGATTACGTTAGGCGACCCAATACCACCAAGCAAACCGAAGGGCAAAGCGTACCAGCATGACGGCAAATAAGCCTAGAGTTACATATCCCCAACGGGGATGACGGGCGAAACACCAGCCGAGTGCTAAGGCGATCGATACAATTCCGTAAACGTAGCGGCTTACAGAACTGAGAGAGCCAGTCGCTAAAATAATTCCTAGGGAACAAAAACCATAGGCCACAGCAACAGGGGGAAGTTTGGTGCGTAGGGACCATAACAAATAACCGCCACCCCAAAACGTGACGACTCTCAACCAATTTTCTTCGTCCAACTTCAAAGCCTTCGCCAATACCCTTAACCAACTCGGATGCTGCCATTTCCAGGCTTGCTGTACATGTACAAATGCTAATGGGTCTGCAAAATCAATCGCGCAATATAAACTGAATAACAGCAGTCCAGCCATCGCCGCCAAACCAGCGATGTAGGCGATCGTCGGTCTTTTTTCCTGCCACGCCACGATGAGAAAGGCCGGAATCAGCGCCACCCCTGTTGACCGAGTGGCCGTTGCCAGTGTTCCCCACAACGCCGCTTTGGCATACTGACCATGATCGAACGATCGCAAAGCAGCGGTTGTGACCAACAGAAACAACCCTTCGGAGTAAACAACCGTTCCATATAAAGAAAATGGACACCAAGCCAGCACGGCTGTTGCCCACCTTGCCACACTGACGTTATAGCGCTCTTGTGCCCAACCATACAATAGCCACAGCGCACCCAGCAAAGCTAAATTATTCACCCATGTGCCTGCGACTGGAGACGGCAAGCCAAGAGCCATCACCGCGCGGATGGCTAAGGGAAACAGGGGAAAGAAGGCGATCGAGTGGTATTTTCCATCCTGAGCATAGTCGTACCCTAGGGTGGCAATTTTTCGATACCAGGCTCCATCCCAATGAGCGAATAGGTTCCAGCTCGTTTGGGGAACGAAGCCGGGAGTATAATCCAGGGGCAGCGTACCGCTATGAGTGACCGATGAGATGGGACTGACGGGAGCCAGCAGTTGCATCGCAACGATGATGACGAGTCGGCTTAGCAGCCACATGGCAATGACAAAAATTAACCCCTGCGCCCCTATTTGGGTCTTGAGCCTGACTTTGAAACCATCTGTTTCTCCTGGCTCTATGGTTTTCATTGCTAAAAATGTGGGATTGGTGAGCACAGACTCAGTGCAGCATGGCGGAAATAACTATCCAGTTGAAAAAGGTTAAAAAGCTTACTGTACAAACTTTCTTTCCTTCTGCCTCCTGCCTCCTTACTTCTGCCTTCTTGCACTCAGTGGCAAGCCCTGTGAAAATTTTAAGCCGACAAGACTAAAGATAGATGCATCGAATCCTTAAAATCTCTAGCGACCCAATTTATTCGCAAGTCCGTCGCAACCACCGGGAATCGTCCGGCGAGAACGCTCCCCACACCAGTAACAGCAGTATTTGCGCTGTTCTTCATCCAGCCGCTGCACGTCTGTAAAATCAGCATTTTCCACCACTGCGCCTGTGTGTGCCCCCGTGTGGTAATCGGGACGTTTAGTACGGCTGCGGGGGCTGGCGGTTTCCAGCGAGCCATAGAACAGACGAACTCCCTTGAGATCCGCATCCGAAAGGTTGGCTTCGTACAAAATTGTTCGTGACAGATTCGCTTTGACCAAATCGCAACCACTAAGATTGGCTCTCACCATATTCGCCTCGCTCAATTCCGTCCAGCGCAGGTCTGTCCCAGACAAATCGGCTCCAGCTAACATAATATTCAGGTCAATCACCCGCACCCCTCTTTCCCGATCTTCCTGGTAACCTCCGTTTCCATCCAGGATGGGACGCCCCAAGTGGGTATCTCGCTTCAGGGGCGTTAACAATCGAGATTGGGACAAAAACCGCAGAACTTTGGCTTTACCGAGAGAATCGACACTACCCAAGATGGCAGCCGTGCGTCCTTCGGAAAAGGCCCGTTCTTGGGGCCAATCTTCGAGCAACCCTTCATCATCCAAAGCTAAGTCACAGACGCCCTGAAAGTAAGCATCAATAGTTTGCTGTTGGGTAATAATGTTTTGCTGGATAGTTAGGTCTTTAGAAATCACATACTGTCGCCATGCAATATAAACTGCAAGGACGGCAATCATAATTTGGCCTAAGGCTCCAATCCATTCCGCTAAGGAACCAATGGAGTCGGAATCGATGCTTCTGAGCACTTGATCAAAACGTTTGGTGACGCCCGTCAGGGAGGCTAAACCAATGAGTGCAGCGATTAATCCAAAGACAGCCACCAATTGCGATCGCTCTTCCGGGGATAGCGACTGAATCAGCGATCGCTTCACAGGAGGCCAAATCACGGGTATGGATAGCAACAACGTGACAATCGCTCCCGACATTCCCACCCAGAAGTTATTAATCGATAACCCCAGAATCAGAATTGCGATCGCCATGAAGGTGATCAACGGAAGCAGCGATGGGGTCATATTTTGAGTCACACTGGGTGGGTTACTCCGACTCGATAGCGGCAAAATAGACAACGGACTTGGCTCTTGAGATGCTGTCATTTCTGCCCCAGATGAGTCCAGAGGGACGGGATTTAAGGCGGTACCATAGTCACTGGAACCATTCGGATGATCGGTTGGTGGACTGGACTGAGGAGGATTGGGCTGATTGGTCATCGTGTTCCCAGACAATTAGGTGGTGTGAAATACAGCACCATAGATATACTTAAAAAATTTTAGCGGAGCCAAAATTTAGCACCGTGCCAGACAATCAACTTCTGATTCTCGGCTCTATATCCCTCTTCTGGGTTACGTGCGTGTACATCAGAATAACCTAACCCCCTTCCCACCTCTTCCTAACCCTCCCCTACGAGGGGAGGGAAATGGAAAAAATTTGTTAGCTGGAAGGGGAGTAAGAATCAAAGCCTCTCTCCTTTTAAAAGAGGGGTTTTCCAGAGAACTCAGAGTGTACCGCATCCCATTGAGAAGGGCTATGCATTGTTTTGGCTTCTAGTCAATCATAGTATTTTAATTTTTATTGATAAAGTGCAAATACCCTGTATGTTCTGTGTGTCTGTGTGGTTTAATCGTAACCTTGATTTGTGTAGCACTCACCCATGAAAAAGCTTTTAGTTACAGGTGCCAGTGGTTTTTTGGGATGGAACCTTTGCCAGATAGCTAAACAAGAATGGGATATTTATGGCACGTCTTTTTCACACGCTGTAGAAATTCCAGGTATCACTCTTCTGAAAGTTGACTTAAGAGATTTTGAGGAACTCAAGCGCATCTTTCAGGAAATCCAGCCCGACGCTGTTATCCATACAGCCGCGCAATCCAGCCCGAATGTTTGTCAAAGCAATCCGGAGGAGTCTCAGGCGATTAATGTCACGGCATCGTGTAATCTTGCAGGGCTTTGCGCGGATTATTCTATACCTTGTGCTTTTACTTCCACTGACTTAGTTTTTAATGGGTTAAATCCTCCCTATAAAGAAACAGACTCTGTGTCTCCTGTCAACTTATATGGGGAACAAAAAGTTATGGCAGAGGCAGGGATGTTGGAGCGTTACCCGATGACGGCTGTTTGTCGGATGCCGTTAATGTTTGGCGTAGCTGCACCCCCGGCTCAAAGTTTTATGCAGCCCTTTATTCAAACTTTAAGAGAAGGGAAAGAACTGAGTTTATTCACTGATGAGTTTCGGACTCCTGCCAGCGGGACTACAGCGGCGAAGGGGCTTTTATTAGCTTTGGATAGGGTGAATGGACGTATTCACTTGGGCGGTAAAGATCGGATGTCGCGTTATGATTTTGGGCAATTATTAGTAGAGGTGTTTGAACTGCCGAGTGAAGGGTTGAAAGGTTGCAGGCAAGCGGATGTAAAAATGGCGGCGTCAAGACCACCGGATGTTTCTTTGGATAGTTCAATGGCGTTTAATTTAGGATATGCGCCGTTATCGTTGCGGGAGGAATTAGAGGCGTTACGGGGTAAGGTTTGATAATTGGAATTCTGGGTGTTTAAGCCCTGGTTTTTCCCACGGCTGAAAACAGGGAACTGGCGAATAAGTGAGACAGTGATGAGGAAAAAACAATGCTAACGTCTACTCTTGTCAAAGACAATTTTTCCCTAGAAGATTTTATGGCAAATCCTCCTGATCATATGGAGTGGGTGGATGGTCAACTTGTGGAGAAACATGGCATGACACTGAGACATGGTGAAATTCAATTGAGCCTGGGTCGTTATTGGGGGGTTTATACAGAGTCCAGCGGACAAGGTGGAAAAGTTTATACCGATGTGCCTTGTCGGACGAATAAGCAGGGACGCTCTCCTGATATCGCTTATCTTACGCCTGAACTGGTAGCACAGTTTGGTAATGCAGCTACTTTGCCTCAGAGTTTTCCCTTGTGTGCCGAGATTGTTTCTCCTACAGATATCGCTGAGGATGTGTTGCTAAAAGCGCAGGAATATTTAGAGTCTGGGGGTGAAGAAGTTTGGTTGGTATTTCCTGAGAGTCGATGGGTGATGGTTATTACTGAAAATCAGGGATTGATGTTTACATCAGGTCAAGTAGTTAGTACGCAAAAAGTTTTAAAGGGTTTTAGTGTGCCAGTGGATGATTTGTTGGCTTAAGAATCAGGAAATAATTTAGCAATTAAGCAAAATTGGAGGTGACGATGTCTGTACAATTACTAAGACGGAAATTCACCGTTGAGCATTACCACAAAATGGTTGATTCGGGTATCCTCTCTGAGAATGACCGGGTAGAACTAATAAGAGGCGAGATAGTTGAAATGTCACCCATTGGTACGCGACATGCTGCTTGTGTGAGGCGCTTAGACAATTTCTTATCTGACAGATTAAGGGGACGCGCTCTGGTTGATACCCAAAATCCAGTGGAGTTGGATGATAGCTCTGAACCTCAGCCAGATGTAGCATTACTACAACCCCGCGAGGATTTCTACGAGACAGCACATCCTCAACCAGAAGATATCTTTTTGATTGTAGAAGTTGCAGATACGACGGTTCAATATGACCGGGAAGTGAAAATTCCTCTCTACGCTGAAGACAATATTGCTGAAGTTTGGTTAGTGGATATCAATGGGCAATGTGTTGAAGTATACCGAGAACCTGCATCTGATGGATATCAGAATGTTCAAAAGTTTGAGCGAGGTCAAACGTTATCGATATTGGCGTTTCCTGATGTAAATATTACTGTTAATGAGATATTGGGACAGTAGCGATCGCACTCTCCTCTATTGCATATAAAATTTGGGAGAGTTCGTCGTCGCACTTTAGCGCTAAAGCGCAACTACGAACTTGATATTATGGGTGATTTGCCGGACATCATCTGATTTGCCTGCTCAGCCAATCGCGGAAACTGGAATGATAGAGACTGTAGTAAACTTCTTCATCGATGTGGTGCTGATGTAGGAACTCAATCCACTTCTCTAGGACTTCTTCGACCTCATATTCATCCTCATCTAGGATTTGGGCGATCGCTTCCACAGATAGTCCCTCATTTTTCAGAGGAGAATCGAGATTAGGTTGCGTGGTGGTAAGACAACGCAACACCCTCAACTCAACAGCAGATAAATCCTGACTTTGCATCTGCTGCAAGTGGCTTTGATAATACGCTTCTAAACCTGGAGGGAGTTGCTCAAACTCAAACGATTCCGAGTCGAAACCCTGAGCAATACTCGCTGCGCTGTGTCCGCCTTCAGCGATCGCTTTTAAAATCTGGCTCAAGTACATGAAATTATTCTCACTTTGAGCCGTTAGGCGAGCAATAAATTCTTGTTCGCTTATATTGTGGGTGATTAGCCAGGAGTTTAGATCCCCCCCAGCCC
>DATNQL010000881.1:0-6750 GCA_036704025.1 Stenomitos sp. | reverse complement strand
GGATGCCGATACCCAGCCCAGGCCGGGATTGGTTGCGGGTTTGATCCAGAAGGCTGAAGCGGAAAAGTTCGACTTAGTTTCCCTTTCCCCGCAATTTATCCTTAAGTATCCAGGGGAGTGGTGGCTCCAACCCGCGCTCTTGATTACCCTGGTTTACCGATTTGGGCCAACTGGGATTAATAGTGACTCGGCGGAACGGGTGATGGCGAATGGGCAATGTTTCCTCTGCCGTCGCGAAGTTTTAGCCCAGTTAGAAGGCTATACCAGCGCTAAGGGGTCTTTTTGCGATGATGTCACCCTGGCTCGTTATGCCGCCGCTTGTGGGTTTAAGGTCGGGTTTCTCGATGGAGCCAAGGTGGTGAAGGTGCGGATGTATGAGGGAGCCAAAGAAACATGGAACGAGTGGGGGCGCAGTCTTGACCTCAAGGATGCTTCTTCCATGAGTCAGGTTTGGAGCGATTTGTGGCTGTTACTGAGTGTTCAGGGTCTGCCACTTCCAGCCTCTTTGATTTTATGCAGTTGCCTAGGATGGGGAATCGCCTCTCCTTCAGTAATGGCAGCGGCTGGATTAAACCTAGGCTTGTTGTTGATTCGCTTTACTTTACTGTTTGCGATCGCTCCTTCTTATGACCGCTCTCAGGGATCAGCCGCCTCATGGCTCTTTTGGCTTTCCCCCTTAGCTGATCCCTTAGCCGTCTGGCGGATTTTCTTATCGGCTAGCCACAGACCGACCTCTTGGCGGGGTCGGAGTTATAGCGTTTAAGGGGAAAGGTTAGCCAGTTGGCTAGTCACAGGTTGAGTGGTGAGCAAGGCGAGCCAAGGATGACCTGCAACAGTCCACCTTTCAACCTTCGACTCTTCTAACCTTCATCATCTGCTGTATTTACTTGATCCACTCGTTCCAGTTGCCAAAGAATTTGATTGCCTTCACGTCGGACGCGTGACACAATCCAATTTCGCCAAGGCCAGTGGTCGCCGCGACTGGTCACGGCGCTGGCATTAACATCCATTAAGTCAGCCAGTTCAGAGCTGCTAATCAGGTAGCCTTGGCGGGCTATCTCATCGGCAATGTGAAGAGTTTCCACCAAGTTACGGAGTTGAGCAACTCTCACCTCGCGAGGTAAGTCTTCAATTGCACCAGCAGAGGAAGAAACAGATGAATCCATCATGGCTACGTCAGAGGAGGGAAGGCTCATTGGTATAGTCTCGTAAGCTAACTTAGAAACAACGTTTGAATCTGATACTCCTGCTACAGGTGAGTTGGAGTTTGAGTGATTGGAGGGTGGAAGACTCAGGTCAAACGCCTGATCGAGTACCAAGGGCTTGCCAATAGCAAAAGCACGAGCGATTGTATCACAACGCTCATTGCCCTCGTTGCCACTGTGCCCTCGAACATACTGCCACTCCACCAAGGGAGAATTCAGCTCATCAAGAGTCTCCCACAAATCTTGATTTAAAACCGCTTTTCCTTGTGCTGTCTTCCAGCCTTTCTTTTTCCAGCCTTTAACCCATTTGGTGATGCCATTCTTGACATATTCGCTATCAGTGTAGAGGATGACGGATTCGGTTTGAGCCGATGCCTTGAGAACCTTCAGTGCCTGAATGGCGGCTTGCATTTCCATTCGGTTGTTTGTCGTTTGAGCCGCCCCGCCACCCATCTCATAAACGGAGCCATCGGTAAAATAAACGACAGTACCCCAGCCGCCGGGACCAGGGTTGCCAGCGCAAGCGCCATCCGTATAAAAACATTTAATTTGGCGAGTAGAAGGCATGTGTTTTGAGTTATAAGTTTTAAGATTTTCTCCGACGGTACCTTTGTGTTTGATCAGATGATAATTGCATTTGACAGGATTTATTCTCTGCCAAGTCTCTGAACCCGCAATCTGTTCTCAACCCCATGAATACTCGGTAAGTTCAATCGCTTTGCTCACGGAGGATGGAGGCTTTGTCGTCGCGTCCTTGCTAAAAAACAATTTTTATGGTAATAAAAAGCCGCAACATTTACCCCTGCTATTAATTTAAGATGGCATGTGCTGGGGTATTAGTCAGACAACAGACACAACCCTTCCCATCCCCCCTCCCGCCCGGATAGCCTCGTGAGTTACGAACCCTTACACCACAAGTATCGCCCTCAAACTTTTGCCAATTTGGTGGGGCAAGAGGCGATCGCCACGACCCTCACCAACGCCATCCTCACCGAACGGATTGCCCCAGCTTATCTGTTTACCGGCCCTAGGGGTACGGGTAAAACCTCTAGTGCCCGAATTCTGGCAAAGTCCCTCAACTGTTTAAAACAAGATCAGCCCACAGAGTCACCTTGTGGTCATTGTGACGTCTGTAAGAGTATTGCCTCAGGTGCTGCCCTCGATGTGATTGAAATTGACGCCGCCAGTAACACGGGCGTCGATAACATTCGAGAGATTATCGAACGTGCCCAATTTGCGCCTGTTCAATGTCGCTACAAAGTGTATGTGGTAGATGAATGTCACATGCTCAGCACCGCCGCGTTTAATGCCTTGCTGAAGACGCTGGAGGAGCCACCCAAGCATGTCGTCTTTGTGCTAGCCACCACTGACCCTCAGCGCGTGCTGCCGACCATTATCTCACGCTGCCAACGGTTCGATTTTCGCCGTATCCCCTTGGAGTCCATGGTGGGGCATTTGCGGCATATTGCGTCCCAAGAACAGATCGACATTACTCCTGAAGCCTTAACCTTAGTCGCACAAGTGGCTCAAGGGGGACTCCGAGATGCCGAAAGTCTCCTGGATCAGCTCAGTTTGTTACCTGAAAAGGTGGCAGTAGAACAAGTCTGGGATTTGGTGGGGGCGGTGCCAGAACGAGACTTGATGGCACTCACCAAAGCTCTAGCCTCCGACAATTCAGAAGCCGTTCTCGACCATTGCCGCCGCCTGATGGATAAAGGACGAGAGCCTCTGATTGTCCTACAAAATCTGGCGGGTTTTTATCGAGATTTACTCATTGCTAAAACCGCTCCTAATCGTAATGACTTAGTGGCTGTAACGCCCCCAACATGGGATCAACTGCGTGAGTTTGTACAAGACATCGATGTCTTAACGATTTTGCAAGGTCAACAGCATCTTAAAAACAGTGAAGCTCAAATCAAAAATACTACTCAACCGCGCTTGTGGTTGGAAGTTACCCTATTAGGCTTACTGAAATCTGCGACTCCTGCTCCTGTCGCCAGTCCGCCTGTGATCCAAACGCAAGTGGTGAGCCGGCAGGAGCCTCAAACCCCTCGCGAATCTTCATCATCGAGTGCTTCCCGTTACTCGGCTTCTAGCCCAGTGCCAGCCCCATTCCCGCCAAGTGAGACACCACCACCGGCTCCCTCCACTCCCTCAAATTCGGTTGCTAGCGCCCCATCTTCCTTATCTCAAAATCCGACAACTGCACGGAGAGAAGAGATATCCTCAACCTCGGTTCACACCCCTACTGCAAACGCATCTACGGCGAACTCTAGGGATTCTGGGCAGTCGTGGGAAGCCAATGCGCCAACGCACGACTCAAATGCGATCGCATCTTCCTCTAATGTCGAGGAAATTTGGCAAAAGGTACTTTCAGTCCTTCAACCTTTTGCAACACAAGCCTTGTTACGCCAGCATTGTCACTTGTTAAGCTTTGAAGGGTCAATTGCCTATGTTGCTGTCAGTTCACTGCCTCTATTGGAGCTAGCCCAAAAAAAATTACCCAATATTGAAGCCGCGTTTGAAACGGTTTACCAATCCAAGGTGAGGGTAACGCTACAAACGAAGGCGATGAATCCTTCTCACACGGCGACGGCTGATGAGTCCAGTGTTCGCCGCATCGTTGAGCCAACACCAGAGGTTAGGGTTACCGAACCTATCAGCAATGATACCTCTAACCCCAGAGCAAGGCCGACATTATCCGTACTCCCAGGCGGGGCAAAAGCACCTGAAGTTTATGCCAAAACCGGGAGAGAGGGAGAAAATACTGCGCTCTTGGACAAGACCAATTTCCCTATTCATTCAGAGCATCACAGTAATGTCATCACCGAGGCTCCTGCGCCTTTACCATCCATTGAATCTCCACCGTCGCTCTCAGTCGAAGATCTAGATATAGATGCGGGGGAAATTGAGAAAGCGCTGGGAAACCTCAAGCTATTTTTTGAGGGAGAAATTGTCGATTTAAGTGATGATTCCAGTAAGCGTGAACCGGCCAGTCTTCAATCCTGGGAATTAGAAGAGGGTATAGAAAAGGCGACTCCGCCCCTAGCTGTAGAGGCATCACAAGCAGACAAGCCGGATAACACTCCTTTGAGTCAACCAGCCACTCATCATCAGTTGCAAAACGGCGAGTTAACGACCTTCTCAAATGCCCAAAGCTCGAAACGATGGGAGGAGTTGGAATTGGATGAAAATGGGGATATTGCCTTCTAGAATAGCTATTAGACTTCTTGCATAAATCCTGGAATGCCCCCTAAATCCCCCAATTCTGAGGGACTTTGAATCCAGTTCCCCCCAAAGTTGGTCGGAGCTCATACGAGGAGTTAGGGGGGCAAACATTGAATGAGAGCAAGAGGTCTATTGAAGAGTAATAGAAATAATCCCCGTCCTCACTCTTGTTGAGGACGGGGACTTTCAATCCTAAATCAAATAAAAATTCTAGCGATTAACTTCAAACTCCAAGGTTTCTTCCTCAGTCCCTTGATGTACGGTTTTCACCCATTTAAGCCGCTTAGGACGCACAGAAATTCGGGCTGTCATCCCACCAATCACGAGCATCCAGTGCAGCATGTAAAAGGTGCCGCGTATTGTCTGCAAGAGGGTAACTAACCCTGTTGAAATATTGAAGGGTTCGTTGCGCTTAGTGCGTAACAGTCCAACGAACATGCCAATGGCGGGAAGCGTGAGAGCCAATCCACTCAGAGGGGATAGAATCGGGAGACGATGGCGAGCCAAAGCCATGAGAAAATCGGGTAAGGCTGCCGCTGGCAATAGGTACTGGATAATCATGAACGAGAACAAATCCAGCGTTTTTAACGTACCCATCCGATTACTAACAATCAATCGCCAGTAGTCGAGATAGCGCTGGTATCCTCCTTCTCCCCAACGGTTGCGTTGATGCCACAGAGCTAGGGCTGTTGTCACACCTTCTTCTTCCACAGGCGGAAAATCCAGAAACTGGATATCCCACTTGTCCAGGTGCAAGCGAATGGTCAAATCTAAGTCGTCCGTGATGGTTTGTTCATTCCAACCCCCGCAACGCTCTAAAGCGGCTCGACGCACAAATTGACCGTTACCCCGCAATTCTCCGATACCACCAATGGCAATGCGCTGTTGCTGGATAAAGGTATCGAGAGCCATTTCTGCCATTTGCCCTCGTGTCCAGAAATTCACCGAGGCATTAGCGATCGCTTTCCGCACCTGCACAGCTCCCACTTGCGGCTTGTCAAACAAGGGCAGCATATGCCGCAATACATCTTTCGGTACTCTAGCATCGGCATCAAATACCCCAACAATTTCGCCCTTGGTTAGGGGTAAAACCTGATTGAGTGCACCGGATTTGCCACCCCCTGCTGCCTCACCCCGATGCAAAACTTTCAACTGGGTGTATTCTGTCGCTAACTGGTCTAATAAAGCAGGTGTGTGGTCAGTGCTGTAATCGTCGATTACCCAGACTTCATAACGACTTTTAGGATAATCTAAATTACAGAGCATTTTGACCAGATTCGTGATCACAGCTTCTTCATTTTTGGCTGCCACGAGGAGAGATACAAACGGTAAATTGGCCTGAGCATCATCCCAGAGTGGTTCAGGCGTCTTTCGGGGGCGCGCCAACAAGAACCGTACTGCCTGAATCCCTAATAGCGCTGTTAAGCCCCAAATGAAGTAAGAACCCCAGGACACTAAATGGAGTAAGATGATTCCTCCCCACAGGACAGTGAGTACCACAGCCGCTTTCTGGCGGCGTCCTTCTAGCCCCTGAAAGAAGAAGTCATTTTCAAATTCTTCCTCCTCGAAATCGGATAAGAGTGAGCTAATCGGGTCTAGTTCACTACCAGACTCATCTTCTGACCAGTAATTCTCCGGCATAATTTACGAGGGTTCACTCCCGAGACTTATCAACAATCATTAAGAAACTAGGTTAGGAGATAACACCAAACTCCGCCACTTCGGCATTTAGACAGCAAACAATTAGCATCACACTGAGCGGACGCTGATTCTTCGCTAACTCCGCTACTGTGAGCAAGAGAGTTGGTGCCCTAGACATTCGCCAACGAGTAGGACTTTTATTAGCACCATTGCAGCTTCATTGTATCTGAGAACATTAAATTTCTTATACTTTGATGGGCGTACTTTAATTTTTTGAGACATTTTGTAGTGAAGTGGTCAATAAAGGTGTGTGAAATTTGATTATGGTGACTTCGTTGATGGCGATGACCGCTTGGGGACTGGGTTCTGTCTTGTGGGCAGAAGTGATGCGAGACTTTTACCACCTCTTGGCTCATTATTGGACGCCTCTGTATCGGCTCCATGTCTGGCATCATCGCGTTTTTCGTCCAGATTTAACGGCTGTCAATGACACAATTTATCGGGAAGCGCATTGGCGCAATGACGTGCCAGAAGCCCTCGTCATGTTGGTGTTGGGGTTGTTTCTGTGGGGGATTGCTTATACAGTGGCACCAGAGCAGCATTGGGCGGCTTTAGTGGGCTGTCTTTATACACTGACCTTTTTATTCAGTGCGATCGCACGGGGAAGTGGGATTAA
>DATNQL010000880.1:0-3939 GCA_036704025.1 Stenomitos sp. | reverse complement strand
AAAATAAACTGTAATTTTTTAGTCAAAGCTTCAAGAGTAGGCTGATAGTACAATTTAGGAGTAACTGCAATCAAATCCCCAATACTCTTTATTTTGTAATGATTCCATTCCAGCTCATTAGTTGTTAATCCTATACTCTCCTCCTCTTGGCTTCCCAGCCAACCCTTACAACGAGAACAAAACCCTAGTTGTAAGGAATTAGCAATCACAGGTAAGCGGGAACTACAGTAGGGACATTCATTAACTAAGAAACAGTTGTGCCTCAGACAAGCATCAACCTCTCGAAAAGACCACAGTAAAGGTTCATAAATCACCTTATTCTCTTGTCGCCATTGCTCATTACACTGAGGACACCAGGCTCGATATTGATGAAATAAGTCTCGCTCATAAATCACTCCTTTCCAAGTTAAAAGGCTTAAAAACTTTAAGTCTTCACGCTGAGTTAGCTCTTTTAATGCTTGGATAAGAGATTGCGTCTTTTCCCTCATCCCATTAATGGCTGGCTTGGCATCACTGTTACTGAAAAGAGTACTGACATTCTTCTTAGTTAGAGCCAATTCATTATCTTGTCCCATCATTTGTGGAGCGATTTCTCCCATAACTAACTTCTGGGAGGTAACGCAATGCTCTTGAGCTAATCGACAAAGATAACTACTTAGGCTTTCTGTATAAGGTGTCCCAACTCCAATCGGTTCTAAGTGATAAAGACGGCTACGCGGTGGAATAGCGGGTTTTTGCAAATCCCACATCTCAACCGAAGTGCATTCATCAACACTCATAATGATTCACTGGCTACTGGATCTCGCTTGGGATTACGTTGACCCACTCGTCGTCTGCTCGAACCCTTTGACTTGCCACCGTTGTTCTCTGGCTTATCATCCTTACCTGAGTTAGTCTGAGCTTCCTGAACTTTTTGTTTCTTTGAGTTCAGAAGTTCGCGCAATTTACTTTGATCCTCTTCACTATCGGTCAGCTTTTTTTCACCCTCAATCGCATCTTCTGCCATTTCTATGCACTCAGAGGTTAACTTGGCTGTTTGTTCGAGATGACTAAAGCTGAGAGTCGTTGCTTCTTGTTCAAGAGCCAGGTCAAGTGCTTGTACCAACCAGCCTTTGAGTGTACCAATACAGCCTATGCTGCGTTCATAACAGTACTCCCAGTATTTTTTCACTAAGCGGGGTGTTTCTGGCAGTGGCATCCGGCACAGCAAATGTTTTAGAACACGCTTAAACTCCTCGATGTCCTTTTTGTCCTGTAGGCGGTAGCGAGACAAGTGAATAATCCGAGTACGTCGGCTTAATTGGGGACTCAG
Organism: Stenomitos sp.; assembly: GCA_036704025.1. Classification (GTDB taxonomy): domain Bacteria; phylum Cyanobacteriota; class Cyanobacteriia; order Cyanobacteriales; family Coleofasciculaceae; genus Allocoleopsis. Next base: position 2,627 of record DATNQL010000880.1, on the reverse strand, counting down.
GTCAAGGAATTCCTTAAGTTGATAAGTCCCAAACCCAGTCCAGGGAATTTTGGTAGTATTCACGGCTGACTTAATAGAGTCCATGTGAGCTTCCAAAACCTTTGGGCTAGCCATCTTACCAATGTCCTGAAATTCATCTACCGCTAGAGTGTAGGGCCTACGGTGAGACAACGCTTGTTCCATCGCTAAACGCAAGCTATCTTCAGTTGCCCTTGATTTAACAATGAGTTTCCCCTCGCTATCACGGCGAATACCGTCTTCGCTATAGCTAATTTTTTCCTTAATTAGCGGCTCATCGATAGCAATGAGAGTACGTTTATAAAAATCTTTCCATCTGAAAGTATCTTTACCCGGTGCGACTGCCTCAACACAGACAATCGGAATCCAACCGGGGTCGAGTTCCATCCGTGGCAAACTCTCCTCAAGAATATTTTTCTGGACCAAGCGCAGTAAGGTGGTTTTTCCTACACCGGATGGGCCCATGACCAGAATTATCGAGGCTCCTGCTGGTTCTCGAATGGCACGCCGGACTTGGTCATATGCTAATTCCAGATTCCGGTGCATTACAGTTTTATCGGGAGATTTGAAGTAATCTAACCGCGTTTGTGCTGATTGAGTAAGTAATTCTGGTGGGAATCCCTGCTTAGTTGCCATTACCATTCCTCTAGAGGTTGAAAATTTTCAAAATCATCATCATCATCCAGTGGAATAGACTCTGTGGGCAGGGGGAAATTTTCACTTTCATAGCTTTTAGACTCTTCAAGAAGGTTCAAAGAAGAATCAGTATCTTGTTCCACAGAATCACCGTCAATCAGTGCATGTACCGGCTTGACTTCCAAATCCCGCCTACGCTGCGCTAGTACAGCTTTTTTTGCCTCCCTGCCAGGTGGTGATAGAGCAACCTCTTCCTTCTCCACAGAGGCAAAGAACTGAGCAAGTTTCTTACCCGTGATTTCAGTAAATTGCCGATTTTGAATCTCGTTAAGCTTTTTTAGTTCAGCGGTAGCAATCATTAACTCTCGTACTGAGTGACCTTGGAGTTCTTGGAGGTAGCCTGAAGAACATTTCACCCACTCTTTATTGACGTAGGCATAAGCCACAGTGATATCGAATGGCTCATATTTCACTTCTACATCTGTATCCCGAACCTTTATCCCACTGAAGGATTTGTGCCAGTAGTAGAGGTGGTTAATTTTTACCCCTTGTCGCGTAACTTTTCGTTTGCCTTCTCGGTCTGTTGGTGAGGGGAGCGCTATTAGCCGAAACTCGTCTGGAGAAATGAGCAAATGGTCTCGACTACCTCCTCTGGCTAGGCCAGCATTGAAGGCATCTCTAGGACTCTGCCTTAAGGCAGGATGAGGTGAGGCTTCATACACTTCATAAACATATTCACACAGGTATTCGTATACCTTGCCCAGCGTCCAGACTGCCTGATTTTTCGGATTGACACCTTTGGTTACCTGCCGAACATTTCGCATAATCTGGGTGTTGCCCTTGAGATTGTGCCAAAACTCCTGGTTGGCAACCCCAAAGAACCTTTCAATGACTGAACCAAAACGTCCCTTAGCTGATGGTCTTTGTTTCTTAGTGCATCGGTAGTAAGCCAGGAGGGTTTCAAAGTCGCTGCTGTTAAACTCTGCACCGTTATCCACTACGATTATTTGCGGAAGGCGACCAAAGCGTTGGACGCAAATTCTCAAAACCATCATGCAGGAGCGGTAGCTGGGTGGATCAAAAGTCAGGTAAGCAGCAAGTATTCGTCTTGAGTAAGCGTCTACCAAGAAGCTCACCCAAGGACGACCTAGATTGCCGTTATCAGCCAAGGACTCTAAATTGCCGCTAATAGTCGCCATAATTGAGCTGACTAACGAAGTATCTGCTTCTGTGTGGTCGATGTGACAGATTTCAAACGGACGTTCACCGTGGGGAGGCGTTTCTTCTCTGTCTAAGCGCCAGTAGAACGGTTCCTCTTGATAAGCGGCTCGATGTCCCTTGCGCTTTAGAGTCTGTTCATAAGCAGGACGCCCGTGGACGGATTGACGAAACCATTCGTAGCTTGGGTGCTTAATTCCTTGTTGGATGCATTCTTCTTTAAAAGATGAGTAAACTTGGCTGATTGACTGCTGCTTGAGGGTTTCATACTTGTTCTCAATGAACGCCTCCATCAGGGTTCGGACTTCCTGACCGATTTTTGGCTGGTAATTTCCCTTCTGTTGATGGTTCGGTAGGAGTCCGATGAAGCCTCGCTGGTAAATCTTTTCGGCTTTGAGGTAGCTCGCAATCCAACGACGTTCGGAGCTATTAGGTTTGGTCAATGAGTTGCGATTGAGGAAGGATTCAATCGTTTTATAGCGACGATTGGCCTCTTCCCGGTCTCTCTTACTGGCTTTACGGAGTATTTCCTCAACTTCAGCATTAAGGCTTGATTCGGTTTGGGCTAGAAGACCCGTGATTTGTCCTTTCTCAACTAAACCCTCAAACACCTCGTTGGGTAGTTGGATAAACTCGCCATTGTCTTTCAATAGTCCAATCGATGTGTTGCCCGTATTGACAATCTGCCAGTCTTCACCATCCCAAGATATTGATGTCCCGGCACTAACTTTAACGGCGCAAACTTGGCTTACAGA
>DATNQL010000879.1:0-3228 GCA_036704025.1 Stenomitos sp. | reverse complement strand
CGAATAATTACTATCCGCACATCATTAAGTCAACTCTCAAAAATCACAAGTGACAAAGAAACTGAGCCGATTTCCAATTCCCAGTTCGTTGTCATTCGTGTTGCCGATAATGGTTCGGGCATGGATGAAGCGGTCAAAAATCAGATATTTGACCCATTTTTTACTACAAAAGGTGTGGGACATGGCACAGGTTTGGGCTTATCCATTAGCTACCAAATTGTAGTGGAAAAACACTTGGGTCAAATCAGTTGTCTTACAGCACCAGGGCAGGGGACAGAGTTTATCGTTGAGATTCCAGTACACCTGATGGCTAACCTGGTTAAACAATAACTGGTGCAGAACGCTGATAAACCGACTGTACTACGTTTGCCAAACGCTGCATCCCAGATTCAATTTCCTCATCACTTGCGGTTAGACTAATGCGAAGACACTGCTGTTTGTGAGACCAATCTTCTCGTAGTCCGGGAAAGAACGTGCTACCGGGTACAACAATTACACCCACTTTCTTTAACTCTTGATAGAATTCCCAATCCGTTATGGGTAAATCCTGTAACCATAACCACGCAAAGATTGCCCCTTCTCCACGATGCAAAAACCAAGGCAATTCTTGAGGCATGGATTGATCGAGGGTACTTTCTACAACATCAAACTTGGAAGCGTAGTAAGGACGAATGATGTTAGCAGAAATTTCAGCTAATGCGCCCGATGCGATCGCCCGCGCTGCGATCGCTTGTCCATATCGGGGAGAATGAATACATAAATTGGTTTGAAATGATTCCAAAATCCCAATCCATTTTGGATCACCAATCGCGATACCCACCCGTTCTCCGGGTAACCCCGCTTTAGACAGGCTCATACAATGAATGATATTACTGCCAAATACGGGCGTCATTGCTGTAAAATTCAACGCCGGAAAGGGGGGTGCATAAGCCGAATCAATGAACACTGGTACATCAAACGATGCAGCAAGTTCGGCAATTTTTTGCACCTCTTCCTGGGAAAGAACATTACCTGTAGGATTACAAGGGCGAGAAAAAATCACACAACCCGTCTCTTGTGTAATTGTCAATTGACTGAAGTCAGGGCGATATTTAAAGCGGTGCGCCTTCTCGTCAATTTCTAAGGTGGGTTGATAGGCAACCACCGCCTCCGGTGTTAAGCAAACCCCACCATAACCGGTATAGTCTGGACTCAGAGGCAGAACCACTTGTTTTAAATTGCCGCTAGTTGTAAAACCGCCAAACGCATTCGTGGCGTAGAAGTAAATGGACTGACTTCCTGGGGTAATTAAGATGTTGCGATCGCTCAAGTTTAGCCCATAACGTTGATTGAAATCAGAGGCGATCGCTTCAATTAACGGCTGATATCCCTGACTCGATCCATAGCGGCAAACCACCTCACCATATTCCGAACTGGCTAGCAGTTGTGCCGTGCAATCCCGCCAAAGTTGCTCTACTTCTGGCAAAATTACCGGATTTCCCGCACTTAAATTAATAAAATCTTGTCCCTGACCTGTTCTTAATGTTTCAATAATATCTTTCATAATGGCCCGGACGCCTGTAAGGTTGGACATCTGGGTACCGAATTGAGACAAATCAGGGTTCATAGCGGTATGGCAATGCACAAAAGCGAGGGGTTGACAACATTGAGATAAGCTGGGTTGTCATTATAACCTTTCATTCGGCATTTACTGGAGCCATGGAGTTTGTAGGATGTAGATTTATTGATAGCCTGGGGATAGCTAAAGGTGCAACAGATGCGGATTTGGCAAGTAGATTTTTATCGGCGTCCACTACGAGATGTCCCTGGGCGAGTCTTGTGGGAGTTGTTAATTTGTGACACAACTCGTCATTTTACCTATGAAGCCTTGTGTCCCCAGCCAGAAGTGAATGCGAACTGGCTGGTTTCCCAATTACGGCAGGCGGCCGGTGACAACCGCCCGGATGTGATTCAAGTGTTTCGCCCCCAATCCCTGAGTTTAATTGAAACGGCAGCGCAGCAATTGGGTATGGCTGTGGAAGCGACACGACACACAACGGCGTTAAAGCAATGGTTACAAGAACGGGCGTTGCAATACGCTAAGCAGGAGGGTTACACAGGTGAGGCTTATCATCCCATTGCCTTGGATAAACCGCCGCCATTACCACTGCCAGAAAATCTCTGGGGCGATCGCTGGCGCTTTGCCTCCATTCCAGCAGGTAACATTGAAGAAGCCTTTCGCGATCGCCCCATCCCGATTGTAGAGATGCCGGAATCTCTCTTACCCCTCAATCTGGGTTTATCCTCAACGGTAGCGGTGCCGGGAGTGATTATCGATGGTGGGCGCAAGTCTATGCAACTCGCCCGTTGGCTTCAGGATGCTCAACCTGTCTCATTGAACTACATCCCAGGTGCACCGGATGGGTTAATTCTCGAAGCAGGATTAGTTGATCGATGGGTGGTTGCCACATTTGAGGATACAGAGGTTGCCACAGCCGCACGGATGTATGAACAACGCAAACTCCTCAGTCAGAGATTGCATTTTTTGCTAGTACAACCCGATGATTCGGGGATGACTTATACAGGTTTTTGGTTACTGCAAACAGAAAATTAGCTGTCGATTACCAATAGGGATAAACAGTTGCCTCACTCAATCTCATCTGGGTTAATTCCCTGAGAGCGCAGGTAGGCGGCTAATTTATCAGCTCGCTGGCGTTCTTGTTCGGCTCGCTGGCGTTCTTGTTCAGCTCGTTGGCGTTCTTGTTCAACTTGCTGGCGTTCCTGCTCCAAGCGTTCTACACCCCACAGCAGCAAATTTTCTCCCTCGTCCCACCAGCGCAACCAATACCCCGTGCGTCCTTCTTTCTCTCCCCGCCATACTCCCAAAAATAATCCCATTTCAGGGAACCAGTGGCGTCCTTCTGGATTGGGCAATTCCAAATCGTACCGTTGCTCCTGCAATCGATAAACCTCTAGCAATCCGGTGTCTGGCTCGAAGATCACATAGGTGGGGACTTTCAAAACTTGCTCGTAAAAAAACCATTTACCGGGGGGATAGCTACGCTTGACGGAATATTCCCCACCCTCCGTATCGGATAGGAATTCCATCACGAGGCTGGGAGTATCCCCTTCTAAATGGGGTGTATAGCTTTTGCGCTCGCATCGTTGGGTTAGCGGTTGCACCCTAGCAACGTAAAACCAATCCGGTGCCTTAATCACCAACTCTCCGTTTACCGTCGCGCAAATGCC
>DATNQL010000878.1:0-2243 GCA_036704025.1 Stenomitos sp. | reverse complement strand
CTGTCGAATCGCCTTGAAGACGAGTAACATACCCCCTTTCGCTTGGGGAGAACGGTCAAATGTCCGTAGAGCAAGGTTTTCTGCGACACTCATGTGAGGTACGCAGGCATTGCGGAGAGGTTCTTCCGGTAGTGAGAAGACTTGATGTCGGTACATCTCGGCTCGTGTTGCAGTATACACCTCTCCATTAACCAAGACTTGCCCAGACGTAGCGGGACGCTGTCCCGCTAAGACTTCCACTAGTTCCCGTTGACCATTGCCGGAAATCCCAGCAATCCCAACAATTTCTCCACTGTGTACTGTCAGATTGACATCCTTAATGGCTTCAACGCCATTGTCTTTGTCAGCGTGAAGATTCTGCACCTGAAGCACTGGTTTCGGGTTGAGATGTACTGTTTTTTCTACCCGTTGCGGTTCGCGCTTCTCACCCATCATCATCTCAGCCATATCTGAGATAGAGAGGTTCCTCACCAATCCGTGACCCGCAAACTTGCCCTTACGCAACACAGTAATTTCATCACAAAATGCCATTACTTCACGGAATTTGTGACTAATGATTAATACGCTCAACTTTCCAGCCGTAACTTCCTCACGCAGTAATCCTAAAACTTCATCTGCTTCTTGAGGAGTAAGTACAGATGTAGGTTCATCTAATATTAAAATCCGGACTTTGAGATAGATCTGTTTGAGAATTTCTAGCTTCTGCTTCTGACCAGCCGCTAATTGAGAAATAGGGATATCTAAGGGAACTTGAAAAGGCGCAGTTTGCATGAAAGCCCGTAAGCGAACGTACTCCTCTTTCCAATTAATTAAATTGGGACTTTCAAACTGTGACAGAACAAGATTTTCAGCAACCGTCATAGCAGGCACCGACGTGAAATGCTGATAAACCATGCCAATCCCATACTTATGAGCATCACGGGGACTATCAATAGTACGGCTTTGCTTATCAATCAGCACTTCACCAGAGGTAGGAGTGTGAAACCCCATAATGCACTTAACCAAAGTACTTTTACCCGCCCCATTTTCACCCAACAGAGCATGAAATGTTCCCGGCTTCAGATGTAGTGAAACATCATCCAGAGCCGTAAACGAGCCAAATTGCTTAGTCATCTTCACCACCTCCAATTCAGGTGGCCTAGTTAACTCAACAGTAGTTCTTGCAGTTGCCGTACTCATAAATTAACAATCACTAATCAATACTCAACGAAAAACTTTGTACCAAAACCTCAGCGTCCCTTTGCGTAAGCCTCAGCGTTCCTTTGCGTTAAAAAATACAATTTGCATCCATTTTTAAATTGAGCAACAGACCCAATTCAGCTACTTTGCACAACAGAATACTCTGGCATTTGAAGGTTGGCTGCTGCATTTTCTCCTTGAATCGCTTCAATAAAAGCTGCCGAATCAGCAACAGCCCCAAACACCCCCCCTTGCATCTTGATCATCTTCAGGGCAGCCAGGTAATTACCGTAATCCGTTGCAGCCGTACAATCAGAGAGCAGCAGGCACTCATACCCTCGGTCATTAGCATCCCGCATCGTAGTATGAACGCAGACATCCGTAGTCACTCCAGTCAGGATGATGTTCTGGATACCCTTGCGCTTAAGTAACAAATCGAGGTCTGTCGCATAAAATGACCCTTTTCCGGGCTTATCGATAATGGCTTCTCCAGGCAAAGGGGCAAGTTCTGGAATAATTTCCCACCCTGGCTCACCTCGGATCAAAATCTTGCCACAGGGGCCAGGGTCGCCAATTCCTGCTCCAATCTGGCGCGATCGCCATTGCTTATTTTCTGGTAAATCCGATAAATCGGGGCGATGTCCCTCACGGGTGTGTATCACATGAAACCCCTTTTCCCGTGCTGCTGCCAGAACTTTGCGAATTGGCTCAATCGGAGCACGAGTTAAAGATAGGTCGTAACCCATCTTGTCAACATAGCCACCAATACCGCAGAAATCAATTTGCATATCGATAATCAGCAGTACTGTATTTTCGGGACGCAAATCCCCGTTGTAAGGATAGGGATAAGGGTCAGCATCAACAAAACGTCCCATATTTAACCTCCGTAAGTATTTGATAGGCGATCGCGTTGAGTCAGTGATTGGTTAAGTTGGCATTGGCATACTCGGTTTTTTTAACGCAGAGGGTGGCGCAGAGGGTCGCAGAGTTTTTGGAGTGAAATAGTCAGTTAATTGTGATGCTGGGCATTGTTGGAGATATGTTTAGTGTTTCAATGTAGGTAC
>DATNQL010000877.1:0-5898 GCA_036704025.1 Stenomitos sp. | reverse complement strand
AACCGAGCCGATTATTTTTAGTGACTCATTAAATATTGTATTGGTAAATTTTGCTACACAAATGGGCTTCCCCATGATTACTGAAGAATATCTAGCTAAAGAATTTAGAATTGTTGTCAAACATTTTTACCCACAAGCAGGACAATTGTTGCACCGCTGTTATGTTAAAGTGATTAATTCTTACTGGGGACAACCTCCTAGACGATTGCAATATATAGGAATTTATTGTCCTGATGAGATTATTTCTGCGGTGCTTGAGCAAAGAGATATACTCCGAGAAGTAGCAGAAAACATGGGATTAGTTGAAGTTGTATGTATAAATGCCACGCGAGTGGTACGCGATCCCCTATCGAAACTCAAGCATACTGATCCACGCTTTTGGCTAGAATTGCACTGGATTGTGAGATAAGGCGTGCTATGAACAATCAAGGAATCACGAAAAAAGAGCATGAGGGGTAGTAGAGTAACCTTGATAACTCATCAATAGTCTCCTTCGTGCAATTTTGCTCTCCAAGAGAGCAAAATTTTTGGATATTTTGAAGAATCTGAACGATTTGGACAGCCGTTTGTTTGCCGGAATCGCTTCATATCATGTCCGTCTAATTACCTATAATAAAAACTCTCCGCGTCCCCGTGTCCCCGTGTCCCCGCGTCAATCCTAACGATGGGTGTTTAACCGGATACGATATCATTCCTTCCTCAAATCGCTACCTTTGAAACCGTTCTAGTTGAGTTGAGATGTCTTAACCCTTCTGTTTAGACAAGCTCTGATCGCATTTTCCCCAGGAACTTGTAAACTTTAGCTCAGGTCAGAAGCCAGATGGTACCCTCAACTCAATGCCATGCCGAAACTTGTTCGCTTGACTGCTGCACTATCAATCGCTCTACTCACGCTTCTTGCTGGATGTTCTCTTCAATCGAATTCTGCCCGATCATCCGCCAACAGCGCCGAGAGTGCCACACAAACCGAAAATCCAGTAGCGCTTGCGAAAAAGCCAGCTATCCCATCCCTGGCATCTCCCGATCATCCCAATCCAGCCACTCAACAGCAAGTTGAGCAATACTTCAATGGATTCGCAGCTAAGGGATTTGCCAAGCAAAGCCAAGGGATGTGGATACAAGCGGGTAATACTCTTTTAGCCAATCACCAAGGTACGGTACCTCTGCCTGCCGCTTCAATTACCAAGGTGGCAACGTCCTTGGCGGCACTACAAACCTTCAATCCCAACTACCAATTTATCACCCAGATTGGCGCAACCGGCCCGATTGAAAACGGGGTATTAAAAGGGGACTTAGTGATTCAGGGGGGGGAAGATCCGTTTTTTGTGTGGGAAGACGCGATCGCGCTGGGCAATCTCTTAAATCAGAAAGGCATTAAGCAGGTGACGGGCCATTTAGTCATCACGGGTAAATTTTACATGAACTTTGAGCCTAGCCCCCTCAAATCCGGCAACCTGCTCAAACAAGCCTTAAATGCTCTAAATTGGCCTCCTGCTGCCCAAACCCAGTATAAAACCCTGCCCCCAGGTACCCCTAAACCCCAAGTTGCGATCGCAGGTTCTGTCAAGGGATTGCCCTCGACTCCACGCAACATCAAACCGTTGATTCGCCACTCTTCCTTGCCCCTGGCTGAACTGCTCAAAAAGATGAATCAGTACAGCAACAACAAAATGGCAGAGATGATTGCCAATTCTGTTGGTGGCGCTAAAGTCGTAGCCTTCAAAGCCGCCCAAGCGGCTGGAGTGCCGCAATCTGAAGTAATTTTAGTCAACGGTTCTGGGTTAAGTCCACTCAACCGGATTTCTCCCCGCGCCGCCTGTGGCATGTTTCTCGCCCTTGAGCGCTATCTACAACCTCACAACATGACCGTTGGCGATTTGTTCGCCATTGTGGGACAAGATGAAGGTATCTTAAATCAGCGCCAACTTCCTCCATTCTTAGTGGTGAAATCAGGCAGTTTAAATACCGTTAGTGCCTTAGCCGGAGCGTTACCCACTCAACAACAAGGCACCGTTTGGTTTGCCACCATGAATGGCGGCAATGACTTAGAAGGATTCCGTGTGCGGCAAGAGGCGCTGTTACAAGACTTCGTCAACCAATGGGGCGCGGTTCAATCCCTACCAGAGGAATTAGCCCCAAATCCTGAGAGGAATAGTAAAACCTCTCGGAGTGAAACGGTGAATCAGTAGGCTCAGAGCTAAAATGATCTCGAGTATTGGAGTGGCAAACGTTTAGCGGTTCAGTTGCCCCATTTCTTCCAGAAGTCGGGGAGCTGAGCATTTAGCATTTACCATCCGTTTGCTCTTGACACCTTTCCCATTTTCCGGGTGATTGGCATAGACCCATTTTTATGCTATTTGACTAAGAGATCTAAAGATTAACTATCCGACTAACGCCAAGTCAGGCAGGGGCAAAAGAGCCAATATCTTTTTTAGCTGGATCAGCCATCTAGAAAAACTAGACTCTACCACTTGGGCGTTTTTTAATCTAGAAGTCTCTAACGCAGTCATCTTGGTGAAATGAGGAGTTGAGTATATGAAGACAATCGCCCACTGGGGCAAGCCTGTTGCGATGTTGGCTATCGCCGTGAGTACGGTAGGGTATCTGAACACTCCCTCTAGTGCCGTGACCGAGAGTACAAAAGCCAATGTTACGCAAAAATCAGAATCTCACAGATCTGAGCGTCAGGGCAACGTTCAACTGACGCAGGGATTGGTGGGACAATGTCGCGCTGCCAAACAAAGGATTTTTGTTTATCCAGAGCGTTCAACCTCCAGTCAATCCATCCGAACCTTGGCTCCGAACGAACTCGTGACACTCGCAGACACGGGGGCTGGTGGTTGGATTGCCATTAGTGCCCCGATCGCTGGCTATGTCCGCGCCAGTGAGCTTAAATCTTGTCCGGGTGGTACTCGTCCCCCTACACCGGCTCCTACTCCCACCCCTGCGCCTAGTCCTACTCCTAGTCCTACTCCTAGTCCCACTCCTACCTCTAGTGCCAACCGATGCCGTAATGTGATCTATCCACCGGAGGGGTTAGCGGTTCGTAACACGCCGGCTATTTCTGCTCCTAGGATTAGTGGGGTATATGTGGGTAATACCGTGAAGTTAGCCAATCCCCAACAGTCTCAAAAAGACGAGCAAGGACGGACTTGGGTTCTGATCTCATCACCCAAAGCTGGCTGGATTTCTAGTGGTTACCCCAACGGAAATCTTGGCCCGGAATATTCTTGCCCTTAGTGCCAAAAGCTCATTGAGAAAGGGCGGGTTTTGGACTGGAGTTCATCACTCGTGTCACTAACGGATTCATGAAACCCGCCCCGACAAGAATATTTTTTGATGGAGACATTCCTAAGCGATCGCTCTACAAGGCCAAGGAGGCGATCGCTTGTTCCAAAACTTGAGCGGCTTGTTCCACTTCTTGGGCCGAGACAATCAGTGGCGGTACAAAGCGAATCACCTTAAGGCCGGCTGGCACGAGTAACAACCCCTGTTCCATTGCCGCTTTTACGACATCAACCGAAGTGAGTTCGATGTCGGCTTTGAGTTCCATGCCATTAATTAGACCCCAGCCGCGTACTTCGGCAATCAGATTGGGATATTTAGTGGCGATCGCTCTCAGTCTTGCCCGCAGTTGCTCACCGCGTTCTTGGACATTGTGCAGAATATTCTCTCGCTCTAAAGTTTGAGCCACAGCAATCGCGGCAGCGCTGGCAAAGGGATTCCCGCCAAAAGTACTGGCATGGTCACCCGGCTGGAACAGGTCGCAGAACTGCTTACACATCATCGCACCAATGGGGATGCCCCCGGCTAACCCCTTGGCACTGGTAAAGATATCCGGCTCGATCCCCAGATTCTCATACCCCCAATACTTGCCCGTGCGACCCATGCCCACCTGCACTTCATCCAACATCAGCAGGATGCCTGTATCGTCGCAAATTTTCCGCAACCGCAGGAAGTATTCCAGCTCTCCCGGACGGACGCCGCCTTCTCCCTGCAAGGGTTCCATCAAAATCGCTGCCACCCGCTGGTTACCTTCGTCGATATCGGTAATCGCATTCTCGATCGCCCTAATATCGTTGTAAGGCACGTAGTGGAACCCCGGCATCAACGGGTCAAAATTCTTCTGGTACTTCGGCTGACCGGTGGCGGTAATCGTCGCGAGTGTTCGCCCATGGAAACTGGCGTGGGCGGTCAAAATCACCGGTTTTTCGATATCGAGTACCGTATGAGCGTACTTCCGTGCCAACTTGATCGCACCTTCGTTCGCCTCTGCCCCAGAGTTGCAGAAAAAGACCCGATCCGCGCAAGAATGCTCAATAATCCACTTGGCTAATGCCCCTTGCTCTGGAATGTAGTACAGGTTAGAAACGTGGTGCAGCTTTTGAATTTGCTGCGTCACAGCTTCGATTAGGGCCGGGTGAGCGTGTCCGAGGGTGCAAGTGGCAATCCCAGCCACAAAGTCAAGATATTCGCGTCCTTCGGTATCCCAAACGCGACAACCTTCTCCCCGTTCTAGGGCAATGGGAAAGCGCCCATAGGTAGACATCACACTGGCATCAAAGTCAGCGGCATCAAAGGGGGTAGACATCGCAGAGGCTGACTCGGCTGGGATTGAGGGGATGGGAAGAGTGTCTAGACTCACTAATTTAATCCTTATCGAAGTTTTAGATGATAAATCTTGGAGGGACGGATGGGATAGGTTTGGGTCGAGCTTGATCGCCACTACATTACAGGCTAAACCCGGAAAGGCAGCTAGACCTGTCCTAACACGACGCCTCATCGATAGCTTGAATTACATGTACTTTATCTTATCTAGGGAAATGGCAAGCTAGAGGTCTTTCCTCCCTTTGGTTGTGATAGCAAACCTTGACAAAAGAAATCTGCATTAGGGAATACTATCGGTAAATTTAGGAATACCGTTCAAGGATGCGGGGACGCACAGAGGGGGAGACGCGGAGAAAGAATTCAGACTGTGACACTCACCCCGTCTGAATTCGAGCAACTAAATCTTCAATGCAGTCGGGGTCTCAAACCCTTGGGACTTACGTCGGGAGCGTCCCCGCGTCCCCGCGTCTTTGCATCTTCTCGATGACTAAGGCTCCGTCTTAATTCCAACAATCCTAGGATGGTGTATTCTTGAAACTTCTTCCCTCACCCATCTTGATAAAAGTATTAACAGGCGGTGTATTCAACGCTTGAACAAAAATATCGACGTCTTCGTAACGAGTTAATTGCTGGGGTAATTGCTCTGTTGGGAGTCGCTGGAGTGGGTACCTTGTGGTACCACTTTATAGAAAAGTGGTCATGGTCAGATGCGGTGTATATGACTGTGATTACTCTGGCAACCGTTGGTTATAGTGAAACCAATCCTTTAGGAGAACGGGGTCGGCTGTTTACGATCGCCCTGATATTGATGGGTGTGATTACCATTGGTTATATCGTCAATCGGTTTACAGAAGCTTTAATTCAGGGCTACTTTCAAGAAGGAATTCGACTGAGGCAACGACGGCGCTTGATAGATACGTTAAGGGATCACTATATTCTGTGTGGGTTTGGGCGCACTGGGCGTCAGATTGCGCTGGAATTTAAGACGGAGGCGATCTCCTTTGTCACCATCGATTCTCAAGCGGAGCAGATAGAGGAGGCTCAGGAGTTGGGTTATGTGGCTTTTCAGGGGGATGCCACGTTAGATGACACGCTCTTTAAAGTGGGAATTCAACGAGCCATCTGTTTGGTAGCCGCGCTTCCTTCGGATGCAGAAAATCTCTACACGGTGCTGTCTGCCAAAACCCTGAATCCCAACATTCGAGCCATTGCTCGTGCGAGTACAGAAGAAGCGGTACAAAAGTTGCAACGTGCTGGGGCGGATGCGGTGGTTTCTCCCTACATTACAGG
>DATNQL010000876.1:0-4181 GCA_036704025.1 Stenomitos sp. | reverse complement strand
CGACTTGCATGTGTTAAGCAGACCGCCAGCGTTCATCCTGAGCCAGGATCAAACTCTCCATTTTGTTACATAGAAAGTTACTTTTGGCTCCGAAAACTTTTCGTTTCCGAAATCCTCTTCGTTCTTTTCTCCGTCTTGGGGGTTAGCCCAAAACTTCTTAATCTTCTGACGAGGATTGGTACTTTATTTGGCTTTCAAACTATTGCTTTTTCTAGGTTCGGGCGCGTTAGCAGGCATGGCCTGTTTGGCGCGCATTTACCAATATATCTAGCCATCCCCTCCTCTGTCAACCCCCTTCCCCCTTTTTTTTCTCGAAGGCTCCAAGCTCAGCTTTTGCTTGGTCTTTGAGCAAAAATGAATATACGATTTAGGTCTCTTGCACGGAGGTGGGCGTGAATTTTCAGTCAGTGATTACTACATTGCATCAGTTTTGGGGCGATCGCGGTTGCCTGATTGCCCAGCCTTACGATACAGAAAAGGGTGCCGGTACGATGAACCCCCATACCTTTTTGAGAGCAATTGGTCTAGAGCCTTGGTCAGTTGCTTATGTTGAACCTTGCCGACGACCAACAGATGGACGTTATGGCGAAAATCCGAATCGCTATCAACATTACTATCAGTACCAAGTTCTGATCAAACCGTCACCCGATAATATTCAGGAAATATACTTAGACTCCCTCAAAGCCTTAGGCATTCATCCTGAAGACCATGACATTCGATTTGTAGAGGACAATTGGGAGTCTCCCACACTCGGAGCTTGGGGTGTAGGCTGGGAAGTTTGGTTAGACGGAATGGAGATTACCCAATTCACTTATTTTCAACAGTGTGGTGGAATTGATTGTCGCCCTGTCTCCATTGAGATTACCTATGGACTGGAGCGACTGGTAATGTATCTTCAAGATGTTGATGCTTTTACAAAAATCTGCTGGAATGACCATATTAGTTACGGAGATGTTCATCTTCAGGGCGAAGTTGAACAATGTACTTATAACTTTGAGGCCTCTAACCCAGATTTGCTATTCACTCTATTTTCTCTCTATGAGCAGGAGGCAGAACAACTCAGCCAGCAAAGACTCGTTCTACCTACACTTGACTATGTTTTAAAGTGTTCTCATACCTTCAACCTACTGGATGCTAGAGGGGTTATTTCAGTTACAGAGCGGACTCGCTACATTGGTCGAATTCGTAACCTAGCGCGGCAAGTCGCCCATTTATACTTACAGCAAAGAGAAACTCTTGGTTTTCCGCTAAAAAATTAATTACGACCGATTGAATCTAAACTATCCAAAGTTTGTAATTAGTCAGGTTCTAATAATCGATGACAAATCTGAGTGAACTCCTAGAGCCAATCGCAAATCAATTTCGCAGTATGGGAATTCCTGAACCCATTGTCCATTGGGGACATCCAGGAATGATGGGAATTGTAGTATTTGTAATGGGTAGCTTTGTGGGCTTAACGGGATGGCGGGGACGAATGATTACTGACACGGCAAGAGCTATGAAAAGTCGCACCGACCATCGTAAGCTTGCCCCTTGGATGTTTCTTTTTATCGCGACTGGGTACACCGGAGGAGTTCTGTCACTCGTGATGCAAAATCAGCCCATTCTGGAAAGTCCACACTTTTGGACAGGCTCAATTGTACTGATCTTGTTAGCAACCAATGGTGTGATTTCCTTCGCTGGTTTTGGAAGTAACAAATCTGTCATACGTGCTATCCACGCCTATTTAGGCAGTGTGGCACTTTGCCTACTGTTTCTTCATGCGGTACTGGGATTGAAGCTAGGTTTAGCAATCTGATGAGTCCTGCCAGCGGTGCCTTACTGAGTTTGGCTTACATTTTTGGCCTAGTGTTAACAGCACTTCTAGGCTCACCAACTCGTACTGTTCCTTGGACAGAGTATGGTCTACTGAGCTTAGGGGTCGTTATCTTAGGCGTGGTGGCAGCAATTGCCATGCCTCAATTTTGGCGAACCGGCCCTAAGGCTAAACTTTGGCTAGTGGCTGGACTAGTTGGAGCTCTAGCGATTGTGTATTTTCAAGCGCGAGTGCCAAAACCAACGTCCAATGATGTTAGTCAGTTTGTTCGCTCGGCTCATAATCTTGTGCAGGAGCAGGTGGTTACGGTTCAAGGCAAAGTCAAGAGTATGCCTCGTCTTACCCGCTCCTCAAAAGCTCAGTTTTGGCTAGAAGCCACACAATTGAGTGAAGTTGAAAGCCGCGATCAGGATGGTGCTATTAGTAAGGGCGTTACGGGTAAATTGTATGTTACAGTACCCATCCTCCAAGCAACTGGTCTTTATCCAGACCAAACGATTTCCATCACAGGGGTTTTGTATAAACCCAAGCCCGTCTCGAATCCAGGTGCTTTTGATTTTGAGACTTATCTGACAAAA
Source organism: Stenomitos sp. (assembly GCA_036704025.1). Taxonomy (GTDB): domain Bacteria; phylum Cyanobacteriota; class Cyanobacteriia; order Cyanobacteriales; family Coleofasciculaceae; genus Allocoleopsis. Next base: position 1,787 of record DATNQL010000876.1, on the reverse strand, counting down.
GAGGGAGCTTTTGCGGGTTTCAGTGGGCGGCAAGTTAGCTTATTTGAGGAAGGGCAAGGGCAGCCGTGGGGATGGTGGAAACTACGACAACGCATCATCCGTGCCCAAGTTCTTCATTTAGGTAGTCCAGCCGGAGCGCTGGTGAGTTCTTTTGTGTTGGGGAATCGAGCAGTAGATATCCCCTACGATATCCGTGACTCCTTTATTCAGGCTGGATTAGCTCATGCTTTAGCTGCTTCTGGAACCCAAACTTCTTTGATTCTGGGTGTGGTATTGGTTCTAACCAGGCGTCTTTCGGTAAAAGCTCAGTTAGGGTTGGGTACAACAGCTCTAATTATTTTTGTCTGTCTCACAGGATTGCAACCTTCAGTGATGCGAGCTGCCATTATGGGGTTTGGAGCACTCGTTGCTCTAGTTATGCAACGGAAGGTTAAACCCTTAGGTTCACTGTTGGTTGCTGCTACCTTGCTCCTACTCTTCAACCCCCTTTGGATTTGGGATTTAGGATTTCAGTTGAGCTTTTTAGCAACGCTGGGATTGTTAGTGACAGCACCTCCTCTAATCAAGCAACTGGATTGGATGCCAACGGCAATCGCCTCTTTAATTGCCATTACTATTGCAGCTGCGTTATGGACATTACCTCTACAACTATATGTCTTCAACATGTTTGCGCCCTACAGCATAGCTGCCAATATCATCTCTGCCCCATTCATTGCTGTTATTAGTATTGGTAGCATTATTGATGCACTCGTCGCTTTAATGTCACCAGCCGCTGGAAGCCTTCTCGCTTGGTTACTCTACTATCCAACTCATTGCTTGATAGGATTGGTTGAATTTTTCAACGCTTTACCAGGAAGTTCGGTGGCGGTTGGAAAAATTTCCTGGCTGCAATTGTTGATACTCTACGGTTTGATTGGGTTCAGTAGTATTAGCAAAAAGTGGCAACGTCGATGGTGGCTACCCGGATTGGTAGCTGTCATGTTAGTCGCACTCCCAGTTTGGCAGACAAAAACATCACAATTCCAAGTTACGGTATTGGCTACAGAGCAAGATCAAGTTTTAGTTATTCAAGATCAAGGCCAAGTGACATTAGTTAATAGTGGGGATGCCGATACCGTCAATTTTACGGTATTACCATTTTTACAAAAGCAAGGAATTAATCAAATTGATGGGGCAATTGCGCTTGATAGTGAACCCCGTCTCAGAAGTGGCTGGTTACAAATATTGCCTAGTTTGCCAATTCGGACTTTTTACGATAGCGCTGCTCCCCAGTCTCCACCTGCTGAAACGAAAACGATTGCCAGTAGCATTCAAACTCAAAAAGGTAATTATCAGCGAGTCTTAACTGGTCAAAGGATGTTTGTGGGTTCTACACCCTTACAATTAATCAATGCCGATCCCCCGGTGTTACAGTTGCAAATTCGCTATCAGAGTTGGTTACTTTTGGGAGAAATGAAGCCAGAAGTTCAACAAAAGTTAGTCACGAGCCGCAATATTCCACAGGTTCAAGTTTTGTGGTGGTCTGGAGAAAGTTTAGCACCAGAGTTTTTAAAGGCTCTCCAACCAAAAATTGCGATCGCTTCTTCCAAAGCCGTAGACTTAGACACCGCTAAGCTTCTGCAAACGGCTAAAATACCTCTTTATTGGACAGGTCGCGATGGGGCAATTCAGTGGACGCCTCAAGAGGGTTTTCAAACAACCATTGAGACCACTAATAAAGACTCCCAACTCCTTTGATATTCCCCAATCAAGTTTGACGTTCGTGGATTTTTTCGGGCAATTACAGC
>DATNQL010000875.1:0-4508 GCA_036704025.1 Stenomitos sp. | reverse complement strand
CAGTCGCTTGAATTCAGGAGCAAAGCAATAGTTGAGCCGGTTCAATCTCCGTCTGAATTCTTTCCCCGCGTCTCCCACTCTCCGCGTCCCCGTGTCCTTGAATGCCCCAGCTAGTAACGATACAATCGTCAACTTTTCCTGGGATTTGCCGTGTACTCTCAATCTAGAATTCATCACATAAAGCTATGCTGGGATGTGGGAATATCAAAAGATGAGTACTTAGCTCGCAGAATGAAAGCTCTTAAAGCTTCATACTTCATTGTTCACATTTCATAGTTTTCATGACTTCTGTACCCAATCACCGTCCCAAAAACCTCTCCCTAGGGCCTTTGGAAACAGAGATTCTCAATCTCGTCTGGGAACTGGGTTCTGCCACTGTTAAGGATGTGCATGAACGAATTTTGGCTGATCCTGATCGGGAGTTAGCTTATACTTCGGTGACGACTATCCTGCGTCGCCTGACCGAAAAAGGTTGGCTGAGTTGTGATCGTCCGTTGGACGCTGCTAGAGGCAATCACCAAGGGCGTGCTTTTCGCTGGACACCCTTAATATCTCGCGCAGAGGCACAGGTCCTCCAATCCCATGACCAACTCAATCGATTTCTGGCTGTTAGTAACCCGGATATTGTTGCGGCTTTTGCCGATCGCCTGGATACTGCCAGTTTAGAGCAAATTGAGGCGATCGCACTTCGGATTCAAGCCGCACGTCGAGCTAGAGAGGAGCAGGAGTGATGCATCTAATCATGATTGTGGCGGCGTTGAGCCTTGCTGGGTTGCTGCGATGCCGTTACTCCAAACCTACAGGGAACTGGACTCAGCGCTGGCAAAAGACTCTACTATTATTTCTCTTACCCCCCTTATTGCTGTTAATGACAGCGATCGCGGTGCTGTTAATGGGGCCACAAGGACAAATGATTGGCTGGCACACAGAGGGGTTTAGTTACTCTCTAGTCCTCATCAGTGTCGGTTTAGCGGTGGGTTTTGGTGTAAATTTAGCCGCTCAGGGGTGGCAATCTATCCGAAAGATTCGCACTTACCCGCAAATTAACCTAGATGGAAAACCGGCTCGTCTTCTCGATCACCTGACTTTATTTAGTGCTCAGATTGGTTTTTGGCAACCGGAACTAGTGGTGAGTAAAGGACTGCTTAAGACCCTAACACAGGAGCATCTTCAAGCCGTTTTAACCCACGAACAAGCCCATTACTACTATAGGGATACATTCTGGTTTTTCTGGCTGGGTTGGCTGCGCCAGATCACGGTTTGGTTACCGCATACAGAAGCTTTATGGCAAGAACTTCTGTTATTGCGAGAACTTCGTGCCGATTACTGGGCGCGTCAGTATGTGGATAGCTTGTTGTTAGCCGAATCGTTACTGATGGTGGTTAGCGCCCCCATGATGGCATCGGAAAACTTTTGTGCAGCCTTTAGCCGTGCAACTCCTCCCAATCGCTTACAGGAGAGGATCGAGGCGCTGTTAGGAGAGAGCGAATCTCCGACTCCTTTAGGTTCTTGGACTTGGAGTTGGGTGCTTTTATCCTTGTTGCCTCTGATGGCTGTGCCCTTTCATCGTTAAACGGGTGATGGATTGAGGGGGGTGGGAGAGGGGAATGAAGGAAACAGTCTGCGATCTATCACTGCAATTGGGTATGACCATGACTATTTGCATGGTTTGACTATGACTAACTGCATAATCAAAACCCAAAATTAATCTATCTATTGGCTGGTATTCAGGATCAATAGTTTAAATATTATTAAGATTAAGTAGGCTTAATAGTCTATATAGAGAGCCACTGCAAGCAAGATTAGAAGTTGCTAGTAGCCTCATGAGGCAAAGTGTGAAGTCTAGAATCCAGGCTTGGAGTTAACAGGCATGAACGCCAAGTCTCTCAAATTCACGCTTAAAGGGTCTTCTGGTTGGAGTTTTTCCACTCCCAGCCAAAACAGATTCTTAATACCTTTCTGATGACAATATCAACTCCGCTAATGTCCTGATTGGAATCTCTCTTCGTGTACTCCAACTCTCCATCTGCTCACTCATTGACGACTCAAATTTATACAGGCGAGGGATATAGTCCAGTCTCTCCCCGGCAGGGAACATATAAACACGAATTTTCCTCGTTACTGCTGCTGTTGCTCCTAATGCCCTTGCCATTTTTGACTGGGTGTAGTGGAGTGTCTAAAACCGAAGCCGAGGCTCAATCCACTTCTTCTAGAAGCAAAGCAGACAAAGACGGCATAGCCGTGGATGTTGCGATCGCCAAAACGGGAGTCCTGGATGAACCCTTAACCTTTTTTGGCTCCACCCAACCCGAAAGACAAGTATCACTCCGCGCTCAGGTGGAAGGACGTCTCCTCAGTCTACAGGTTGATGTGGGTGACCCGGTCAAACAAGGTCAAATCCTCGCTCGGTTGGATGATTCCTTACTCGTGACTAGCGTCACCCAGGGACAATCCGAATTAGCGGCACTCCAGTCAGAAGTGGCACGCGCCCAAACTCAAGTTACCAATGCCCGCTCCCAAGCGGAACAAGCAAGGGCAGAACTCAAACAGGCACAAGTGGATGCCGAACGGTTGCGATCGCTCTCTGCGGCGGGTGCCATTACCAAGCAACAAGCCGAATTAGCCCAAACAGAGGCAGCCACCGCTCAACAAAGACTCAATTCTGCGATCGCCCAAATTGCCACAGAACAGCAAGCGGTGGCAGCGGCGCAAGGTCGAGTAGAAGCCCAGCGTGCGGCGATTGCTCAAGCTAGAGAACGCCAATCCTACGCCCTGCTAGCGTCTCCAATTACGGGGGTGGTGCTAGAAAAAATCAGCGAACCCGGAAATCTAGTACAGCCAGGAGGCGAAATTTTAAGATTGGGAGACTTCAGCCGTGTCAAAGTTGTGGTTCAGGTATCCGATAAAACACTCTCCAATATCCGGGTAGGACAGTCGGTGAAAGTGCGCTTGGATGCCATTCCCAATGAAGAATTTACCGGGCAAGTCACTCGGATTTTACCCACTCCTACAGCGAGTACAACGGTTGTTCAGATCCCGGTAGAAATCACCATTCCCAACAGTAACGGCAGAATTGGCTCTCAACTCAGAGCAGGAATCAACTTTGAGTCCAGCACACAGCCTCGTGTGGTGGTACCCCAATCGGCTCTACAAGGCGAGGGCAATAGAGGAAATCGAGGCTCTGCAAACGCCGAAAGTTCCAATCCCAAATCCTCTCAGGGGATAGTGTTTGTCGTCACGGGCGAAGGAAACCAAGCTACAGTAAAGTCTCGTTCCGTGCAAATGGGTACCCGTGCCAACGGACAAGTAGAAATTTTGTCAGGGTTAAAACCGGGAGAACGCTTTGTTACCGGGAGTGCGAAGCCATTGAAAGATGGCGAATCAGTGCGTCTAAGTATACTGTCACAAAGCCCAGAAAAACAGGAGCAGCGCTAATGCAGAACTCTGGGAAATCGGGATTTAGCCTGAGTGCGACCTCGATTCGCCAACATATTGGCACCCTCATGCTTACCCTCACTGTCATCGTGCTGGGGGTATTTTTCCTCGCTCAACTTCAAGTTGATTTGTTGCCATCCATTACTTATCCCAGGATTGGTGTACGACTGTCTGCACCTGGCGTCTCGCCAGAAGTGGCGGTGGAGGAAATCACCAAACCTTTGGAAGAAGCCTTAAGTGCAACGGAGGGAGTGGTACAAGTTTATTCCCAAACCCGTGAGGGACAGGTCAGTTTAGACTTGTATTTCAAACCTGGAGGCAATATTGACCAAGCCTTAAACGATGCTACAGCTAGCTTTAACCGTGCTCAAGGCCGATTACCCGATATTGTTGAACAGCCGCGCTTGTTCAAGGCTGACCCTTCCCAGTTGCCGGTGTATGAATTTGCCTTGCAGTCACCCTCGTTGCAGGATGTTGATTTGCGTGTGTTTGCTGATGAAGAACTCAGCCGCGAACTCGGCGTTGTGGATGGAGTGGCAGCGGTAGATGTTTCGGGTGGCGTCCAAGAAGAAGTGTTAGTGAAAATTGACTCCAATCGCTTACAGTCGTTAGGCATTGGGTTAACTGAGGTGTTAAATGAACTGCGCGATCGCAACTTGGATGTATCCGGTGGGCGTCTGCGAGGAGGAGACTCAGAACCCCTAACCCGTACCGTTGCTCGCTTTCGAGATGCGCGAGAAATTCGCGATCTGTCCTTTGAAGTTTCTGCGAGTGGCGAACCATCAGCATCGGGGAATCAGCAACCCGTAAACCCCACTCGCCGTGTTTATCTGCGAGACTTTGCTCAAGTTATCGACGGGACTGAAGAACAACGGGTGTTTGTTTTCCTTAATGGAAAACCGGCGGTTAAAGTTAGCATTCAAAAGCAGGCAGATGCCAATACGATTGAAGTCGTCGATGGTGTGAAAAAACGCATCCAAGACTTGCGCCAGTCGGGTTTGATTCCCGAAGATATGGAAATTGTTTCTACGTTGGACGAATCTGTCTTCATCCAGAACTCAATATCCAACGTC
>DATNQL010000874.1:0-1848 GCA_036704025.1 Stenomitos sp. | reverse complement strand
GTTGCTCAAGCGAGAATGATGCCAGAGTTTGCAGATGAAGGGCGATCGCGCTTTTTCCTCCATAGCCCCTTCGAGTTTTGGCTTTATGCCGATCGCAGTGGTTTGTTTCCTTATGAGTGGGCGCGTTTGCCTTACTTTTATTTACCACTCTTATTCTTGGGCTTGACGCTGTTATTGCTTTACGAACTACGTCATCCGTCTCGTTTCCCTTTAGTCAAACGGGTGACCCAGCATATTCAAATCTTATCAGAAATTGGCGTAGTTTCTTTGGGTTTGTTTCTTGCCGCCCATGCTCTACTGTTTAAACTTTATTTGCCCAGTCGGTACACGCAGTATAGTTTCCGCATCTTAACGGCTCTAGCGGGTGCGATCGCACTCATCATCCTCTTGGATGCCATTTTCCGGTGGGCACAAAACGGCACTCCTACCCAACAATTAAGGCGGCAGTTTAGGGCGCTGGCCTTAACCGCACTCATCGGTATTGCACTGGTTTCCTATCCGGTTGTTTTAAATTGGTTGAATTTGCAGGGCGTTCCCTTACCCGGTATTTTGGGTTATCGGGTGGGTAAGATGCCAGAACTTTATCAGTTCTTCTCGCAGCAACCGAAGGATACCCTCATCGCATCTTTGGCACCTGTAACCGATGACTTACCTACCTTTACCAGTCGCTCCGTTTTAGTATCCCAGGAGTCTGCACTGCCTTACCATCAGGGTTACTATACTCAGATTCGTCAGCGCGTGACGGATTTGATTAGTGCACAATATAGTCCCGATATCAACCCAGTGCAGGGCTTTATTCAGAAGTATGGTGTTGATTTTTGGATTGTAGAGCGATCGTACCTTGCCGCCTATCTCAACCCTAATTTCAGCCAAAAGCAACCCCCTCCTGAACTCAATAGTCGGTGGCTGAAACAATTTCCGGCGACAGCCGAGGCTCGCAGCCAGTGGGAGCAAGGGATTATCCCCGCTTTACCCAGGCTGGCACAGCGCTGTGCTGTTTTTCAGAACCCGGATTTAGTGGTTCTACAGGCATCTTGTATTACCGAACAAGAGGGGAGATAAGGTGTGCTGGAACTTGCCTATCTTCAAAATGGGTAATGGGTAATGGGTAATGGGTAATGGGAACTCTTTCGAGCAGTTGACATTCACTGTATTCAGCGCATCTTTCGCAAACTGTCCCAAAACAATGAAGACGGGATGAGAAATGGGGTAATTTCAGACTTCATCCTGCCACCTTCAGTTGAGCTTTTTCACTCATAACTACAGTGATTGCTGTACAGGAGACTGGACAAAACTGTCTAGGAGAAATGGTGTTTCTACCGGATAAACAGATAGTTCCGATGAAACTACAGCTAGAGGAGAGGAAAAGCTGGGGTTGCGGAGATGAGCAGCGACAAGGATAGACAAAACGACATCATGGTTTTATCAGGGAATGGGAGAGTGTCTAGGAATTTTTCTAGCCTGACGGAAGGATTGGATTTAGCGAGTCAACACCAAGGGGTTGAAGGCAAATCGTTAGAACCTCTTGAGCTTCCCATGAAAGCGGCTATTACAGGGGTAGTCACGCTAGAAGCCTCGGAATCTTTTAAGCAAGGACTTAATAAATTTCATCGCGGGGATTATCGCGGTGCGATTCAAGACTTTAATCAAGCTTTGCGGTTCAATGCTGATTTTGCCGAGGTTTACTATTACCGAGGAATAAGTCGCTATAAAAAAGGCGATTATCTCGGAGCAATCAATGATTATAGCCAAGTGCTGCGGGTTAATCCTCACAATGCAGAGGCTTACAGTGAGCGAGGTTTGATTCGTGCAGCTTTAGGCGATCGCTGGGGAGCTATGCAGGATTAT
>DATNQL010000873.1:0-25763 GCA_036704025.1 Stenomitos sp. | reverse complement strand
GTTCTGTTAAATTCCCCCGATTTTTCCGATTTTTTCGGGTCTCACAATCTGACGAATTCTCTCTAACCCTTACCTACTCTGCCTTTGAGACTGTTACAAAATTTGGCTTTTCTTTGAGAAAGATGTGACTAATGCATAGCACCCAACCCAACATCGGCACCCAGCGAGAATGCCCTCTACCGGATTGCAGGATGATTCCCCCGTGCCTATGCCAAAAGAGCTTCTCACGGCTTAATAAGAGCGGGAGTGGAGAGGCATCCGACCCAGCGACCAACTCCACAACGGCAAAACTGGAGTAGACCTGGTAGCCTCACACAAAGCGACCCGGCGCGACCAACCCAACAAGCGATCGCTTCCTTGACCGCTGATCACCACGACCGGACAAAACTGACCGCTATTGTGATCGCTTTTATCTTCATAAGAAGACAGGTTCGGATAAATCAGACATCTTCGCCTTCTTACCGCGTCGCCTGCTCTATCTCCCCCGAAAAAAATCGCTCTCCAAATCGAGCGATTACCCTAAAGGCAACGAGGCAGGGAAACAACGAAGATTCAAAGCTATCCTCGAACTACTACCCCTTGGAAACCCCAACCGGTAGTCAACGGAATCTGAGACGGTTTTGCGTGACACATCAGATCAAAGGTGAAAATGCCATCGCTTCCCTGCGTTGTCAGATAAAGGTTGTTGCCAACCTGGACGGCCTCCTGGAAACCGAACCCTTTTGTTGACGGAATCTGCTGTGGTGCTGCTTGCGTTGTCAGATCAAAGGTGAAAATGCCGTCGCTTCCCTGCGTTGTCAGATAAAGGATGTTGCCAACCTGGATGCCCCCCCGGAAACCGAACCCTTTTGTTGACGGAATCTGTTGCGGTGTTGCGTGACACATCAGATCAAAGGTGAAAATGCCGTCGCTTTCCTGCGTTGTCAGATAAAGGATGTTGCCAACCTGGATGCCCCCCTGGAAACCGAACCCTTTTGTTGACGGAATCTGAGACGGTTTTGCGTGACACATCAGATCAAAGGTGAAAATGCCGTCGCTTCCCTGCGTTGTCAGATAAAGGTTGTTGCCAACCTGGACGGCCTCCTGGAAACCGAACCCTTTTGTTGACGGAATCTGCTGTGGTGCTGCTTGCGTTGTCAGGTCAAAGGTGAAAATGCCGTCGCTTCCCTGCGTTGTCAGATAAAGGTTGTTGCCAACCTGGATGCTCCCCCGGAAACCGAACCCTTTTGTTGACGGAATCTGCTGCGGTGCTGCTTGCGTTGTCAGGTCAAAGGTGAAAATGCCGTCGCTTCCCTGCGTTGTCAGATAGAAGGTATTTTTCATTTTTGAAATCCTTTTCAAGATTAATATGGAAAGGGGATTGCGTTGACTAAGTCGGACAGTCACCCACCCAACTCGTCTGCAAAACCGGACGTGAACCGTTAGGTTCATCTAGTTTCTCAACAACTGGATGACTGTCATGCACACCTGAAAGAACTTGGTCGTGGCAGTGCAATTTTAGTTTGGTTTAGACTTAAAACTCTCTCCTACAAAACTGGTTAAGTTAGAGGTTCTGGCGGTTCTTGTTTTTCAGTTTCATCGTATAAGTCGGATGCTACTCCGATAATTACTCCGTCGGCAGTGGTTCCATAAATGTTCCATTGCCACAGATAGAGTCCTTGCCCTCGTTTTCCCGAAAACGTTTTCGTTTTTTTCTCATTGTGGGAGTGTTTCCATGTAGATGAAGACATTCTTGTAACTGATTTCATCCCACTTGCTTCAAACATCGCTTTAATCGATATGCCATAAGCCTCAGTACCTCCTTCCATACCTACTTTCCAAGCGAGTTCTTCAGTCGTCGAAACTGACGAAGTCTCCTCAACTTCTATCCCCACTGTTATTTCTTCCGACCATACCCAATCAGCAGCCTCATTGTCATTTCCATATACAAGTTTCCACACGCCATATGTATAGCGATCTTTTAATTGATCAGCTAGCCAGGTTGCGTCCTGCATGAATAAATCTGAGCCATCTATGCGATCTATGCGAAGTCGGTAATTCCGATGGCGCATGAAAAACCCTGGATAGTTAACTGACTCAAATGAGTAACCTGAATTATCGCCTAGTCCTTCGCGGGGAATCCATGAGGCGTCTTTTTTGAATAGGTCTTGTCCATCATACTTGTGGATATAGCACTCATAGTTTTGATGACGGATGAAATGGTCAGGGTAGTTCTCGGATTTGAAACTAATTCCAGATCCGGAAAGACCGGGAACGATAGTGAAAGAGCTGTCCAGCTTGAAAAGTGCGCTCTCCTCATTTTTATTAAGCCAAATTTCAAAGTTACGATGTCGGAAGCAACTATCTGGAAAGTTGCTGGATTTGAAGCGGAATTTCCTACCGATGAGATTGCCAATTAAGTTGGACATTTTTGTCTCCTTTAGGAAAAGAGGTTGAAAAATATTTTATTTTGGCTTTTCTTCCAATGTGTAAATTCAATATTCGAGTTCTGCAAATACCTAATTTCATTATCAAATCTGCACCGCCCGCATTTTAATGTTAGTGAATTAGAGTTTAATTTTAAGAGTTAAACTGTAGAATTACTGTGCTGTTATGCTTTTACTATCCTACTTGCTTAATGACTTAGTCAACTACTTTTTACAGTTAGATATTTTCATTTGCATTTGTTTATAGAGTTATCAAGTTATTAGAAACAAAAACTTCGTTTTTCAAGCTTTTAACGACATTCCTTGCATTAAGTAAGATTACGCAGATTTTTTGACATTCTCTCTGCGTTTTTTATTTTCGGAAATTAATTTCTCCAATTCATCAAAAAGCTGGTTTATCGAACGACCGCTCTAGTAAGGCGAGAATGGTCGGTAAGCTATTCGCCAGTGATTAGCAGGGCATTCCCCGCTCAAGTAGTGAGTATGGTCGCCTGTGACACGATTTTCGAGCGCGTGTCGTGCTGGCTTGGCGAAGCTTGCGTAGCCTGGAAGCATAGCGAAGCGAGAAAAACCTGAAAAAGCCTGGATTTTATTAGTACAAATGTACCCCGCAGAAGCGACCCTATAGAAAAAACCCTCTCCACTAGGATTGTTGCTGCGGCAAAGATAAATAAGCACAAATACTTAGGTAATAGACAAGCATTTTCTGAGGGAAGTATCTGAGCCGTCCAAGCCGTCCCAGTGGTCGCTGTGCGAGAATTGTTTATGAAGTGCGATGGAAGAATAGATATGAATATAGGAGAAAATTTTAAGAATTTTTGTAATAACTTAATTATTGAAGAGGAAACTAAAAGCACGATTTCAGACCGTTATGAAAAGATTACCCAAAGATTAAATAAAGATTTTTGGAATATTGATTCAACAACTGAAAATAGTCTTTATGTTGGCTCTTATGGAAGGCGGACTGCTGTTCGGGGGTTTAGCGATTTAGATATTATATTTAAACTGCCACTTATTCTTTATTTTAAATATAACAATTACGCATATAATGGTCAGTCTGCGCTTTTACAGGCTGTTAAAATTTCTTTACAAAAGCGTTATCCCACTACACATCTTAAAGGAGATGGACAAGTAGTTTCCATTAAATTCACTGATAAAATTGAATTTGAGATTGTTCCTGCTTTTGAAAAGAATGGTGGTTTTGAATATCCAGACTCAAATGATGGAGGAAAATGGAGATTCACTAATCCTAAACCTGAAATTAAGACGATTAAAGATAATCACGCTTTAACAAATTGCAATCTAATTAATTTATGTAGAATGACAAGAGTCTGGAGGAATGAATGGAATGTTCCAATGGGAGGGCTTTTAATTGACACATTAGCCAATCAATTTTTAATAAATTGGGAGTATAAAAATAGATCATATTTTTATTATGATTGGATGGCTAGAGACTTTTTTTTATATTTGTCTAATCAAAATACGCAACAATACTATTGGAAAGCTCTTGGTAGCGGTCAGCATATTTCTAGAAAAGGAGTTTTTGAAGACAAAGCAAAACGATGCTACAACCTTGCTTTATATGCCATTAAATGTGACTCTGAAAAATTATACGTTCTTGCCAATAAAACTTGGAGAGAAATTTATGGTACAGCCTATTCAAACGAATCAAACTAACAATGCTGATAGTGTGAAAATTTTAGAATCACAAATTAGAGAATGTTTTGGAAGAGTTGTTTTTACTCATAAAACACATGAAAAATGTTCTGATATTTATGCAGGACAACAAAAAAAACTTAAGTTGTTTGAGATAATTTTGTCGGCTTTGACAACAACTAGCTTATTGAGCAGTGTATTTGGTGAACAAAAAATAGGAACAATAATCGGAGCTATTTTATCTACAATTATTCTAGGTATAAATATTTATACCAAAGATTATGATTTAGGACAAATAGCAAAAAGTCATGCTGATGCTGCTAATAGATTATGGAATATTAGAGAGTTATATATATCACTCATTGCAGATATAAAAGCAAATAATTTAACGGTAGACCAAATTAAAATAAAAAGAGATGAGTTACAAAATTCTCTAAATGCCGTTTATCAAAATGCACCAAGAACTAACTATGAAGCCTATGAAAGAGCAAGTAAAGCACTTAATGAGAATGGGCAACTTAATACAGGAGAGGAAATGACTTTTTCCGACAAAGAAATTGACCGTTTTTTACCCCAAGACTTAAGGAGAATTAAATAAAATATTATCTCTATGCTCCCTCCCTTCAATTAGTTTCCCCAGCGAGTGGGGACGCGGCCGCGCGAAGCGCGCAGGGCCTCAGAGATCTGCACCCTCCCTTCAATTAGTTTCCCCAGCGAGTGGGGACTCGGCACGCTGAAGGCGCGCGCGGTGTTCTGTCCGCTGTTCCCTCCCTTCAATTAGTTTCCCCAGCGAGTGGGGACAGCTCCATTTAAAACTCTTACCCAGCCTAGTGTCTAGAGGCGGTTTCCGACGCTCAGCAATTTTTCCCTTCAATTCCTTGCAAAAATTTCGTGAAAATCGACTGAAACCCTTGCAGGGTAAGCGACCGACGCTCCCAACGACAGAATAAGCTTTTCAGCCGTTTTTCGTGAGCGTCGGATAGAGCTCGATACAAAATTCAGAAATCCTACTTTGAGAACACTTTTTTCTGATAAGTCTAGGTCGGGTAATGACGGTTATACGCCGGAATCACGGACACGGTAGACAAGGGTAGACAAGCCTCTAGAATCCCCTGACATTTCACCACTCTCATGACAATTGCCTCTAATTGCCTCTACCGGATGCCAGGATGTATCCCCCGTGCCTACCGCCTATCGTGCCTTACAGACGATTCTCGTAGGGGTAGCCTCGCACGATGTTTGTTACAATTTGTTTTTCTGTTAATTGTAACAAATTTGAGCGATCGCTCTCTATTAAATTTTCTTAAAAAACTTAACCTACGCCTTGAAACAATTGCGCGGCGCGATTTTATCACACATCGAAAGAAATATAACATCTTAAAGTAAGTCATTTTGACATATTACAATCTTTTTTGATACAATAGAGTAACAGGGCAAGAAATCTCCACATATCTTGCCACTAAAAATTTAAGGAACAAAAAAAATGAACATTCCCGCAATTTTAAGCGCCGTTTTTTCGGCGTTGAAAGCTGCTGCAATTGGTTTTCTAATCATCTTTGCATTAGGAATTCTCACAGGCTTTGTATCAGCAGTTTTAGCCTTTCTGTTAACCTTGATCCCGCTACTAGAGACAGCAACAAAAGTAATCATATATAGCTATCCACTTTTTGTTATCGGAGTATTCGCTCTCAACCTTTCAGAGGAACTCCAAACAAAAGAAACCCCTACGAATAAATTGATTACTTCTGCACAACAAAAACGAATAAAGGAGATAAAAACAATAGAAAATGGAGTAATTATAACGCCACCTTCAGATGAAGATTTACTTCTTTCTAACTTCTATAATTCAAGCAAACCAGAAACACTTGAGCAACTCGAATTGCCTGAATTGCACCGACAGTTCGAGTCCCTGAACAATCAACTGGCTCTTGATGTGATATGCTGGCAAGCTCTTGCTACAACAGCCAAGCTCCTAGATGAAATCAAAGCCAGCGAAATGAAATCTATGGCGGCTGAACTACAAATTCCCAAGTACCGCAGTATGAATAAAACTCAATTACTGCTTGAAATTATACGAGCCGATGATGAAGCTCCTGTTTTTTCCCAATAATAATTATCAACTTAGTTGACCCCCGTCCTGGGTTGAAACACCCCTACCGAATTTATTGGTAGGGGTGTTTTTTTATCCATTTTTATTAAAATACTCCCATCTTAATTATATGCGCCATTTCCTCTCAAAGCCTCCTTCATTTCGGCTGAAAGAATCTGCCAATTTTCCACTAGAACATTCACGGGAGCATCCCCAATCCACCCGGCTTCGATCAAAACTTTTAGCGCTTCCATTTCAGCCATTTTTTCGCGATTACCTAGCCCAGCCCACTCGCCTATCAGGCTAGCGGCTTTCAAGCGATCAGCATTGCGGCAATCAGGATCTTGAAGGATGCCCCTGACGGCTTCTAGGGCGTCTGGGACTAAATCTTCTGGATTGAGTCTACTGGTCATCTGACGCCCCTCAGACTGCCTTTCACATGCCCTCGGAGGGGGCTGAGAAGCTCGACCAACTAAGCCGTAAGACAAATTTCTAAACTCCTCTGATTGAAGCCATCGGCTAACACTCCGTCTACTGGCTCCAACCGCTTTGCCGACTTCTTCCTGGGAGTACCCCTTGGCAAGTAACTCAGCCGCTCTGATTTGCTTCTGGGATAGAGGCATTGCTCACTATGGCTCACTATGGCTCAATTTTCGCATTCCACAGCTACCGAATGCGACTAAATCCAATAAGCAAACGCCCAAAACCTCTCCTGTAGGCGATTTCGAGGTGAGACATTTGCATCTTTTGCATCTTTTGCATCTGGGGGAGTCTGCATCGTTTGCATCGTTAGGTCGGTTCCGCACACCAAAGCTCCCACTCCGGCGCAATCCGCATCAGTTCCATCATTTTAGTAGGAGACAGTTGTTCAAATTCCTCAATTGCTTTCCAGCGCTCACAGATACTCCACTGGCTTAATTGCCGTCGGAACGTCTCTAACCCTCGATGGAAAGCATTCCCTAACATCGCGCCGAGAGGTTCCTCTTCCCGAATAGCTTCTGGATGGGTGCCCCGAAGTTCCTCAAACCACTGTCCCAGCAGCTTGCGGTTGTGCTGAGTATCCTGAAGAGCTATTGCATCCTCAACAACCTCGTCAGAATAGTGTTCGATGACGGCGGCGAAAGTTCGCAGGGTATCGCAGTATGGCAATGCCTCAGTGACTTCCTCGACCTCACCTCCCTCTGACAGTGGGACACCTTCCCCCTGGTTTATAGAGAAATTAGGCGGAAGGTGTCCCACCTCAATCGCCTGTGTAGAAGGCGTTTCAGGCGTCGGGATGTCGAGTTTTTGAGCAGTTTCATTTGCCCAAGTATTCTCAGCTATCACATCCCAATTGAGAACGAGGGAATCAGTTTGAACGACTGATTCAACCCGTTGCTTGACGCACTCGTAAACGGCTGAGCGCATGGGCGTCAAGAGGTAATCGGTATCCACTCGATAAACTCGAATTTTCTCCCCAGCGTCGTTTTTGACTCGATCACACTTCCGCTTGATGTCGAGCTTGTCGAGTACCCGCCCAATATATTCACAGGGGTTGCTATCCCCTACAGTAGTACCGATGTACCTAGCCCTTCGGGTATCCTTGCCCTTTTCCCAAAACTCTACAGCTTCAGGGCTATCCTGAGTCCATCGTGATTCTGGGTTTAAAAAGAACTCAACCCCCATCTCCAGCAACGTGTGAACCTTCAGCCAGTCGCTCTTGTAGGTTGTGAGATTCAGGCGCTTGACACAATCTGGCTCGTTAGGGTCAGAGAATACCTGAAGTTTTTTGTACCATCTACGCTGTTGTAACAGCTTGGCAATCTCAGGATGATCTAACAAGAAATGTGTCTCCACCTGAGAGAGCCACGCTCGATTTTTGTACTTCACCTTACGAATAAACTCAGGGTCAAAGATAGGCTTTGTCTCTGTTATCACAACCTCGATTTCACCCCCCTCTGGGACTGGGACACCTTCACCCTGGTTTATAGAGAAATTAAGCGGAAGGTGTCCCACCTCAATCGCTTGCGTAGAAGGCGTTTCAGGCGTCGATATGTCAAGTTTTTGATCGGTTTGATTTTGGCTGAAATCGGCACCCTCTGAGGTGAGACCACCTCCGTTACGGTTGAAATCCTCCACCCCTGGTGTTGGGACACCTTCACCCTGGTTTATAGAGAAATTAGGCGGAAGGTGTCCCACCTCAATCGCTTGTGTAATGGGCGTTTCAGGTATCGGGATACCGAGTTTTTGTGCGGTTTCTAAAGATACCCTTCCCGTCTTGATTTCTTCTACAGAGGATTGTGGTAACGTGACAACTCTGGATAAAGTTTGAGTTTTATTCTCTATCCCTGGTAACCGTGAAACTAAACGATGCCGTATAACCTCCGTTTTATCTTGCTGGGTTGCGTCAAATCGCCGTGCTTTATCATTCGCTTGCTCATCCGTCAAAGATTGAGCCTTAAATATCTCTTGACTCTTTCTAACCTGTACTGCCTCCTGTGCGGCTTCTAGTTCCTTCTGGCTAACCTTGTAGCCCGTAACTACCTCTACCTGATAACCAGCCGTGTGAAGCGCATATTCAAGGCATTTCCGCAAATGATTCCGCTCGAATACCTCTCTAGCTTTAAGGTGACACTCGTACTGAAAGTGAGCGTCCTTTGAGCGCTCGACTAATTTTAGTGCTTGCTCTTTTATGAGCTCGCGTTTCTCGGCTTCACTGACATCAGATAAGGAAATTTGAGAGCAGGCCAGGGTGTAATCATCAAAAGCCTCTTGAATGTGTGTTGCGGTCTGTTCAAGTTTGCCGCTGTCAATGCCCTGATTCTGGCAGAACACATGGATATGGGTGTTAGGGTCACGTAACCTTGCTAGGAACTGGGTTTGTTCATTGGTCTGGACTACCCCGAGAAAGAAGTAGTAAGAGCGTTTAAAGTAACCCTGTAGATCGATGCTCAGTCCACTCTCAGCCGTTGGTGAGTAGAGGATGATCTCGATGCCATTTTCCTGAATGTACTTGACCGGATCGGCTAGAAACTTCTTAGCTTCAGGACTATTGGAATTTGACCCATCCAGGCGGAAAACTTTGCGACCTTTCAGGCTTAAAATTTGATGCCATGCTTCAAGCTTCTCCTGAGAATCGCTACCACAGATAAATGGCTCTGGGTCGTCCATCATCATTTTGTGCAGCAACGAGTAATCATTGATTCGCCGCTCGGCAACGACGGTTTCGCCAGTTTCCTCATCCTTCCCAAGTTTCAAAGTACCTGCGTAAAACGTGGCTTTCCCCCGGTTGCCCCTGTACAGGTTCTCAACCTTGGTGAATTTCTTACCGCTAATTCGTTCGGCGTGAGCCACTGTTAAATCAGTCAGGTTACCATCCAACATGATCACAGCTTCTGAATTGGCGATCGCCTCTCCAGCCCTCTGCTTACATAGCTGCCGATGGAAACTCACAGCGGTCTTTGACTGGTAGAGATGTTTGAAGCTGCCCTCGATCTCATCCAAGACCAGGCGCTTCTGCTCAAAGTGATAGGGCTGGAAGTAGATCAGACTGTCGAAGCAGGCCGCGACTCGCGAGCTTGGGTCAGCAACCAATAGTAAATCATCCTTGGACTGCTTCAAGTCTTGCTGAAGGTGATACCAGTTCTTACCCCGCTCGGTGAACTGGATCAGCAGACTGTTTCGATAACCGTAAGAATTCGCCCCGATCGCGTCATCTGCCAAAAATTTATTGTGAACGTGGTGAGTTTTGCCCGTCCCTAGTCCGCTTCTGACAGCTAAATGAGTTCCCGGTTGGTCTGATTCCCAATCAAAGTATTGAGCATCAACGACGTGATCGGGCGTAAATTTCCGCATCTTGAGCCAGTCTTTCCCGGCTTCACTCTGTAGCTCTGGGAAAACCTCTAGCAGTTGGGAGAGTGATTTGCGTAAGACCTTGAAACTAATCCCGCTCTCGTTGGGGGGAGTGGTTTCGATTGTTTCTTCAGGCTCTGTCAGATCGGCGGCTTCAAAATCCTCCCATCGGTACCCGCCTTGTATGGCGTCGGTTACATCCCAACCCTTGACCTGGCAATCGTCAGGCATGGGGATTGACCCAATGATTGCTCTACCTTTGAGAGCAGCGGCTAATTTTTGCGCTCCTTGTACCCCAGCTTCATCGCGGTCATAGAAGATTGTTACGTGTCCCGGCAGTCTCTCAAGCTGTTCTAATTTGGGAACAGTACCGGCCCCGGAAGTTGAGCAGGCCACTGCTACCTTTTCCCCCCGCTGCCGTGCGAGTTCCCCTAATAAAATCGCATCCCATTCGCCCTCACAGAACCGAGTCTCTTGAGCATTTGGGGGATTGTGCGTGAACCAGATTGTTGCTGGTAACCCGAACTGTGCCCACTTTGCTAAATACTCCGGTCTTTGGTCATTGGTCAACCAAGGCGCAACCCTCTTCTTGACGTAAAATCGCCCTGGCCTGTCAGGTACGGGGATAAATATCGCTACAGCCCAATACTCTTCCTTAGAGTCTGGCTTGCTCTGATCAGGAGTTACTACCCGCTTTTCCAAACCCAACCTATAACGCTTGACCATCTCGCGGGTGATGCCCCGACCTTCGAGCCACGCCAACGCCTTAACCGCGTCTCCTGTACCGGACAATAGCCGCTCAACTGACCGATTTACCCGCCACTCATCAACAGTGTAATCTTTGACGGGTGATGCCTCTTCCTTGGCTACGGGTGCCAACGGGGTGAGGGTTCTGGGTAACGGATCGGGGTAATCGTACTCGCTCGATCCATCCTCATATTTGATTGGGATGTTGGCAGAACGCGCCAAGTCGAGAACCGCATCAACAAAACTAACGCGATTCAACTCCATCAGGAATTTAATTGCGTTCCCACCCCAGCTACAGCCAAAGCAGTAGGCTAGGTTTTTGTGAGGAGTAACGGTGAAGCTGGGAGTGTTTTCGCCGTGGAAGGGACAACAGCCGATGAAGTCTTTGCCTGCTCTGTTGAGCACTACATAGCTGCTGATCACCTCTACAATGTCGGCTCGTTCCTTAACTTGCTCGATGAAATCGGGGTGAAGTTTCTTTTGAGGGGTAATCGTACTAAGCATGATTTCCCCTCTTTGCAAGATTAAGCGCTTCATCGAGGGTGAGCTGATCGCCTAAAATCCGATCTCCTAATATCACCCTGTACCGGTGGCGATTTTTTGGCGATGCGCCTGGAATGCTGCTAATTTGAGCCTTTTGCCTTTTTGGGTGTAATGGGAAAAGCTCTAGTTGTTGGAAATAGTGTGACGCTTCACATTGCGCCGAAGTACCTTGTTGTGCGATATTATTGGTATGCATGGGGTTGACCTGGAGTTTAAGGATTGGTCAGCCCTCTTTCGTTTCTGCCTTTACTCCCTTAGGATTGCCTAGATGCTAGAAATGCTAGGCTTAGAAGGTATTCTGTTATTTTTGGTTTTGCTTTGTTTTGGGAGCGTGAGATGTTAAAGCATCTCGGTAAGGCGCTACAAAAGAGGGCAGAGCCATTTTTTTGTGCTTTTTTTCAAGAGAAAAGCCAAAAAACCTCGCCAAGGGCTATTGATTGCCCTCGCGAGGTTTTTTTCTTGTAAAAAACAATATACCGCAAATTTGGCAATTGTATTTGTCTGTCACGGAGTTCCGCGACGGAATATGCAACTTATTGCATACAAAAGATGGATTTTTGAACGATCGCCTCATGTAGATGCTCCTAATTACTCCTATCTTCCCACCCATTCACGCCCCGCAGTCTCAGCCGCCGCAGCCGTGTAATATTTTTTGGCTTGTCCATAGATTGAGCTATTTGCCAGAACTCGGAAGTGCCACAGGCGATCGCAATACACAATCAGGATTCCCATCGGGGTTGCAGTGAGTAGGTGGATTTTGGTCATAGGTGCGATCGCTCAATCCCCTCTTTTTTGGTAGAGCGCTAAGTATCGCTTAGCGCTGTCTGGGTCACGCAAAATTAAAGACTCTGCCACACTCCGCACGACTGACGGTAGGTTAGCGGGGATGGTTAGTGTTCCTGGCTCCTCAGTCTGGGGTTGTGTGGGACGTTTGATAAGTTGCATGATTCTCTATCTGGTTCGTGTAACTGCGATCGCGTCCTTACTGATTGGAATTATTGTTTTTATCTAAGAATTCTCTATACTCATCAGGGCTAAGCTTGCCCACCTTGCCTGTCAGGATTAGATTCCACATTTCCTCAAATTCGATTCCGCGCTTTCTAGCTAGATACCTCACCCCCTCCTCTATGTATGGTTTTTTCTGTTTGAGGTAAGCACTTAGAGAGCTTTTACCTTGCTGTGGAACTGAATTTCCGGCAAGAAAAGCATCGATAGTCAGCAAATCTTCATAAGGCTCTCCTAGGGGCGCGATTACTAGCCTGTCATCTCGTTTAGCCATTCTGTTTATTTCCTGCATCGTCTCTACCCTATTTTCGGTCATTGTCCCAAATATGTAATAAATTCGTGTAACCCTTGGCGCAACTAGGCTTTACCCAGATATACATAATTTATTGATAATATTTGGTACACATTTGTTCTATATCTGTGTACTATAGCAGTAACAGCGCTAACCCACCACACAGCCAAAAAGCTTAAAGGGTTTGGGTGAGAGGAAACTACAACGCAGCGACAAGGCTTGTAGGCGTTTCCTCACCACCATCCCAGTAATCACAGTGGTAGTTGGGTGAGTGCTTACCGGGTGAGTTCCAAATTGAGGAATTTAAATGCAAACAATAGCTAGGGATGTGTTGCCACAACGCACAAGATGGTCACAAAGAGCGATCGCAAGGCATCTTTGCAGTGATAAGAACACGGTCAAGATATACGCGGAAACTATAGCCGTCGTAGTTCCTGACTTTCTAAAGGAATGCCCTCGTAATCCTGACGGGTCGGTTCAGTCTGGTTTTTCCCTTTCTCAATACCAGTGTTGGGTTGTCTGCCAACTCATCAAATTGGGTAGAGCCATCAAGCAAGATTTGAACGGGACGCCATATCGCAAGGTTGTCAAGGCCACAGCTATAAAGATGTCTCATGCACTCTCTAAAGAGTCGTTTGAGCGCGAGACGGGTTCACAGGTCGCTTAATCAATTCAGTTTATTAGTTCAGCTCAATCAACAAAGGAAATAAATCAAATGGCACGCGCTAAGAAATCCCAAACCGAAGTAACCACCGCAGAAGAGGGAATGACCATGATTCTGGACACTCCTGTAGAGAAATCGATTGATGAAGCTGCCAAGGTTGTAGGCGTTGCAGAAATCCGGTTGTTAGAGATGTTTGCCGATCGCCTCTCACTACCGGAAGCAATGGGCTGGGAAACGGTACCGAGTGAGTATGAGCCGTTGCTGGCTGAATTCAAACAACAGCAGGATGCCTTTAATAGTGTTCGTGCGCTCGAACCCGAACCCGTTGTAGAAGCCGTTCAAGAACCCCCCATCCCCACTCCAGAACCCCCAGTTCTAGAACAGGAGCCACAACCTAAAAAGCGGGGTGGACGGCCTAAGAAAGAGAGTACAGCTTTAACCCAAACAAAATCCACCAAGCTCAAAGAATCAGACCAGAAATCCCAGCAATTAGCCGCCAGTGACCAACAGGTGAAAGTAGCC
Organism: Stenomitos sp.; assembly: GCA_036704025.1. GTDB lineage: Bacteria > Cyanobacteriota > Cyanobacteriia > Cyanobacteriales > Coleofasciculaceae > Allocoleopsis. Next base: position 11,988 of record DATNQL010000873.1, on the reverse strand, counting down.
TTACACGCTCGGAAAGGTCAGAAATCGGGGGCGCAGTTAGCAACCATTGAGCTAGCGGCTGAAGATGCCACCTACCGCCAAATCAAAGGCCAAGCCTTAGTCCGTAAAGTTGGACAACTGACGAATGAGATTGCCTCTGAATCTGACTTTGACCCCATCCAGGTATTAGCTGATTTAGGCATTGATTCTAATAGCGAAATCTTTGACGATTTACGGGAACAGTTAGAGCCAGCACTGGGAAAACTGGAGAGCGCCACAGCAGAGATTGTGGAGAATGCTTGGGTCAATGGAATCGACCTAGGAGTAGAGCTTTCAGCACTAGAGAACTTGATGAACTCCAGCGAATTTACATCGGATTGTTGGCAGTAAGAGCGAAGCTAACTGAGTTTAAAGAGGATAAAGAAATGACCGCACTATTCCCTACCTATACGAGTCTCTGGCAACGTGCTAAACGCTTTCTGGCTACTGACATCACCCCGCTCTGGGAACGATTTCTAGAAGCTTGTGAGGTTGATGAGCAGCGTTATATCAACGAGTCTCGCGCTAAGGGTTTGGATGATTTTGATTGTTTTGGATTCAGTAGCTTTCGTTAAGGAGATTTTTACCCAATGAACCCTAACCTAACAGCAAATTTAAAAGCCGAGCGCGAGTTAAAGGCCAAAGTGCTGCAAGAGCAAATCAACCAAGTCTCTACCGACCTAGATACAGCTCTCAAGGCGCTCAAGTGGGCAAAAAGAACCGCAGACGTGGCAAAGCTCAATGAGACTCACAGCACGTTCTACACAGCCATTTGTGACGCTGTAAGCGCTACACAAGAGGCTATCAACCATATCAATGATGCTCCGGATGCTTAGAGAGGAGCGATCGCATCCCCGTGGAAAAGTTTGCGATCGACCCTCAGTCCCAAGTCCAGCACACGAACTAAAGGATTCCCCAATTATGTCACAGACTACGCAAAATCAAGACTTCCAGCCGTTACCGCAGTTCACCCAAACCACCACGAGCAATGATCACTGGGTGAATGTAACCACGACCCGAACTGACCCTGACGGCTCGACAACCCAAAGTCTTCAACTCATCAGCAAGCGATAGAAAAATCAGGGGGTGAAAATCCCCCTTATTCCCTTCATCCGTCCAAGAATTATGCCACCACGCAAACTCATTAATAGAAGCCGTCCTATTGGCGGCGCAAAACGCGGTAGACCTCCGAAGAATGCATCACCAGCTACACCCTTAGAAATTGCGGATACGGCTTCAGAAGGCTCGGTAGCTGTTGCTGATACACCCAATGCAGGAACATCCACAAATACAGGTGTCAGACCTGCGTTAGCCACCAACACGGCTCAATCATTCACTGGCTTATCCCAGGTCAACAACACCTTGACCTTCCCTAAGTTTGACCCCAATTCCTACTTTGCTCCCGACCTATTCACTGATTCATCACCACTTCAAAGAACAACCAAAGAAGCGGCTGATGCTATGGTTCAGTCGATTGAGGAAAAACGCCAAACGGTCAGAGTAGCAACCGCCAACATTCAACTGAATCAGGATGTTGTTCGAGCGGGTAACGAATACCTCAAACTTGAAGGATTAGCCATTGATTACGCAACGACTGGCGTCAACAATGAGACGAAATTTGTTAATTACCAGGTAGCTGGAGTCAACAAAGAAATCGCTCTCAACAAGTTTGACCAAGCCAACGAACGCTTGACACAAGGACAATTGACGCTGGCAGGGATGCAATCTATTACCCCATTGATTAGCCAAGAATGGGAAGCCAGAAAGAGCCTGAAACTCTCTCAAATCAGCTCTCTCAAGATTGAAGCCACGAAAGCCAAGGAAGCCTTAGAACCTAAGATGATGCAGCTTTCACAGAACTTCAGGCAAGAGCTAGAGGAATTGAATTAACCCGTTGCGTGTTCATCCCCTAGCCGAGTCTAGGGGATTATTTTAGGAGATTAAACAATGTCTAATTTAGAAGCCAAATTCAATAGCGCTACGGACTTCTTAGGAGTAGCAAGTTTAGGTGGGGTAATCCTAAGCGGAATCCTGCTGTTTACCCCAGTTAAGGCAATGGGATACATCGGCATAGGCGGCGGTCTGGGGACGTTCACGGCGTCGGTAGTGACTCGCAAGAAACACATTAAAGTCGCTGAGCAGTACGTTAGCCAAATGTACAAAGATTATGAGGGTGAGTTGACTGATAAAGAGAGTCAAATCTATCAGCTTACCGGAACAATTCAAGACTTGAAAGGAACAATTCAAAACCTTCAAAATGAAACAGCACGATTCCCGAAGTTGGCTGAAAAAATTGAGTTTTTAACCCGTCAGAACGAGTCAAAAGACAACATCATTGAGCAAGTCACGGGAGAGTTAGACCGTCTGATTCAACTGGCTCGAACGGCGGTAGAGGAATCGCTTCAAGAATGGGAGACTAAGCTCAGTTCGTTGGTGGATACCAAAAAAGACCAGTATCCGAAGCTATCAGAACGGTTAAACGCGCTACTGGATGAAGGTCAAGGGAAATTGGCTGATTATAGCTTAAAGCTGGCTCAAACGCCTTCAAAGTGGGATAGTTTGGGGGATTTACTCAGTCTCTACTACTGTCTGAATGATGACCTAGCGAACATCAAGACCCGGATGATTCAGGCGATCGCCAAACTCACAAACCAACAAACTCAGCACGAACTCCAAGAGGTAGAGTTCATCTTAGAGGAGTGGCAGACAGCGAATCTAGTCCCCAGAGACAAGCTAGAGCATGTCATCCGCAACTATGAGGCTGCTCTTGCGGAGTTCCGGACTGATTTCTCAAACCGCTTTGATGGAGTTCACCAATTCGCCACAGCGCTAGAGGGACAATCCCAAGAGGATGATAAGTTCGTGCAAGGTATCTTGGCACGGATGCAGGAATTAGAAGCCAAGATTCATCAACTATCAAAACCTCTCAGATATCTAAATGCAACTCGAAGCGACATGGTGATAGCAAATATCATCATTGGGTATTTCGAGCGGTTAGGCATCATCCTAGACCGTGCAGGGACAGATTACAGAGGATATGAAGCAACGCTTGAATTCATCACAGATCGCACGGGTCGGTTAGTCCTAGCCAGTGAGTTGAACGAACACTCAGAGCGGCTACAGCCACTAACCCACGTTCTGAACCAGCTAGAGTTCAAGCTAGACCCTGAAACAGGTTTGATGACCTTGCTGGTCAGATGGGGGAATAAGCCAGCGGCTAACTCCAGTGACCAATCAAAGCGGCTGATCTCGCCACTGGCTGATGTGGTCAAGAGACTCATTGAAGGCTTGAGCCATAAGCCAACTATTAGAATCATGGGTGCTACGGGAGAGGGTAAAGGAGTAATGGCTCGGTATCTGTTGAGTCAGATTCTCACCTCTAATTCTTGGTATTGCCGCTTACACGATCCACAACACGGAAGTTCAGAAGATTACTGGGGAATCCCCAAAGTATCGCGTTCTGGTAGTGAACTTAAGAAAGCTCTCAAAGACATTGAAGCTCAGATGATTTCGCGAGAAGCCAATAACAATTGGAGTGTAGTTACACTCGATATTTTGGATGAGATTGATACCCACCTAGAGAAGAAAGAGAAGAAAGAATCTTTCATTGACTTAGTTTCTCGAATTCGACACCTAGGCATGAAACTGATTCTCATCGGTCAAAATCCCAAGGTAGGGAGAGCGGGGTTTGAGTGGAGTGACATGCAGCAAATGAACTGCATTTACATGGGAGCATCCGCTCTAGATGCCATTGAAGCTAACCCACAATTGAAGCCGAGAAAGGACAAACTAACCAAAGAATACATGACTCTATCAGAACATTATGAAAGGGAGAATGACGGGTTAGATGATGGTGAAAAATATTTGTTTGGTTTGGTCGTTATTCCAGGAAAAACACCGCTATGGATAGAGCTACCACGTCCTGACTCAATCAAAATTGACTGTGATGAATTACTGTTAGGAAAAATGTTTACGGTTCCTAACAGTTTTAACGAATTAGTGAAAGGTCAAAATTCTGCCAAAGTCTCTGGTAGTTCAGGCATTACTAACCGTATTTCAGACCCTAGTGCCAAGCCTGAAACCCTTGTAAATCAATGTATGCCAGCGTTTGCCGTCACGTCAGACTACGTGGGGGTGGATGGTACAGCCGACACAAGCGGCAAGAGGGGCAAAGCTACTTGTAAGAAACATCCTACGGCAGAATTACGAACCCAAAAAGACGGACGCCTCTACTGTCTATCTTGCAAGAAAAGACTGGCTAAATCAGAAATCGAATACCGCTAGAATCCCACCCTCTCAAGATGAGAACAAAGCAATGAATCAAAGACAAGTAACGTTAATCCTGATAATTGGTTTGGTAACCGCTTGGATATACGGTGGAAGAGTCAAATCAGAGCGGGTTGAATGGGAACACACAGGTAGAGAGAAATGTGAAGGGTTGAGCGATATAGACTTTAGGTTGTGCGTGGAAGAAGTTTGGCAAAATCCGAAAAACAAGTAACCCGGTTAATTGAAAGATGTCATCAGGCTTAAATTATCGTTCGTACATCATCTCTTCCGAGTGGCAGTCGAAACATAAAGATTTTCTCAAGCGTTCTCACTACCGATGTGCAATGTTTCCTTGGGTGAGAATCGGTAAAAGAAATCGCTACAACTGTCATCACATGAATTACCAAAACAAAGGTTCAGAGCGCTTATGGGTTGATGTAATCTGCCTTTGTCCGTTCGCTCACAGCTTCATCATTCACGGCATTCTGTCAGGTTTCAGGCGTCCATCACAGCAGAAGAATTATCCAAATACTGCTCAGAGATTGGCTCACTTTTGGTGCTGCCAGCCAGTGCTACTAAGAGGTGCGTTAGTTGTTGTATTGTTAGTAAATTTAGTGAGGCTAGGTTGAAGATGAGTACAGATCAGTCTAAAGAGAAATTGCTTTTCTATGAAACGTTGATCGAAGTGTACGAAGTGCCGATAGGTGACCAAAAAATGTGGGGGTTTACCCTCTTTTTCGACAATAAGGTAGAGTCCCCCAATGTTGTTTGCAATGGCCTAGAAGGAGCTGTGAGCAGTGCCAAGTTACACGCGCTTGATAGTTTTGTCCGAAGATCGCCCCAACTACGCTGGCTTACCGTTTATCAATCAGATGAAGTGTTTTTACCTTCTCCGAGTGTGATAAAAAGATTTGGCGATATTACCCAATGGCGGGTAGTCAGTTTGTACCACAAGAGGTCAGATCGCGCCGATTTTTTGCAGAAAATAGCTCTTGAGGGTACAGCTTCCTCGCCTGTAAAAATGTTCAGTCTGGATGGGGAACCGATCCAGGGCATCCTTACGAGTTCTTTGATTGAGAGAGGCGAGGATGCAGCCATTTTGTTGGAGGAATTTACCCTGCAAACCTAGTGAGAGTCTTGTGTTGGGTGTAGGTCGGGATAATTCCATTTGCCGACGTATCCCCCATCAAAAGACTCCCCAATATGACTCAACATCGACAACACCGCGAAAGCTAAGCAACTGGGATGAAGTCCTCTTGAGGAATCAAAGCATCTCCGCTTCTATCCTGCACAATTGCAATCAAGTCCTGTCCTTTGTAGATTGCAGTGTCCCATGCGGAGGTACCCACACCGTAATTCTTACTTTGATCAATCCAGTAATCACTGATTTGACCTTTGACTTGAATCTTGTCGTTCTCCCACCAATTGAAGTCCGTAATAATGGCATACCCCACTCCTATATAGAAGGATGCGAGAGCGTGGCGATTGGGATCGCCCAGCACAAACGTATCTGCTCCACTGCCTCCCGTCAATGTGTCGATTTCAGAGGACGTACCGCCGTAGCCCACGAGGACATCGTTATCCTCATTACCATATAGCTGATCGCTGCCTTTTCCTCCATCAAGAAAGTCATTACCCTTTCCGCCGTAAAGGACATCATTGCCATCAGGATCGCCAAGCCCAACCACAATTAAGTCCGAGCCATTGTAAGAGACGGAATCGTGGTCTCCTCCTACCAAAGAGTCATCGCCCTCTCGACCATAAAGTGTGTCATTTTTCTGTCCACCAATCAGCGTGTCCTGGCCTCCCTTTCCATCCATCGTCCAGGACTTCCATACCCAATCGCCGTCGTCCCAAATTTTCCACCAAGGGGCAGACTCCCATTCTTGAACTGCTACTTTGTAGTTGTTGGAGTTGTCACCAGTGTAAGCTCCCATATCAGCGCTATTCTCCTTGAGCTTTCTATGAGTTACTCAAGAAAAAAGTTCTGGAATTTCTGCAAAATTACAAAAATTAACATTGTCAACATTCCTTGCGCCAACACGCTTGGGGAAGCCAGTAACCCCAAGTGATCGAAAAGTCGAGTTGTCGAGTGTATCAAAAGTCATTGCCTATCAATCTATGCTGGGGAAAGTTGAGCTGATGCGGTTGATGTTGTTACCCTCATGTATCTCGACATAAGAGCCACCCTCATGACCCAATATCGATAACGCACTCATCGCCCCTCTCACCTGTTCAGGCTTAACCTCTAGGTATCTTTGCAATTGCTCCAAGTTGCGATGACCGCTAATCTCTTGAATAATCCTCAGAGGGATACCTGCATTACTCAACAAGGTTAATCCGGTGCGTCTAAAGCTGTGAGTGCTACCTCCCTCAATCCCTATCCGTTGGAAAGCTTCCCTCAATATCCTTGCTGCTGAATCCGAGTTGATGTGTCCTCTACCCCAACGTCCGGGAAACAAATAGCCTCGCTCTACTGGAAACTGGTAAGCCTTCAACAACACTCGTAAGTCTTCAATTACAGGTATAGCCCTAGTCGCTAACTTGCCTTTAGTGCGGCCTTTGCGGATGATCAATTCTCCCCTGGCTCTACCAGCCTTGTCGTAAACGTCATTGACCGACAAGGTACAGGCTTCATTGATGCGACAACAGCAGTAGAGGCAGATACCAAACAAAGCGCGTGAGCGGTCAGTCTGCAACCCCTGGCTAAAGAGCAACTGAATCTCGGACTGAGTGAGAATCTTCGCTTGACCGTGACGGTCGATCTTCATCCCTAATAATTGAAGGCAACAATTCTTAGATTATCTGGCACTGAGGGAGTCAAACTCTCGATATTGCCGTCTTGATTTAAGGTAACAATGAAAAGATTACAGCACCTTATCGGTTTTACCCTTATCAAGGATTACCTTATTGATTAATCATGGAAGACAAAGAAAACGTTCTTAAACAATCTCATCTTCGAGTAGAAACAGATTTTAAGGCTATGCCTGCAATTTTAGACTGGTTTGAAGAATTCACTGACGGGTTATTGCAGAAACAAATGGTATCTCACTGTCAGCTAGCTTTAGCAGAATACTTTACATCGGTAGTTCGACACATTCATCAAGACTTACCCCCAACAACTCCGATTGAAATCGAGTTGAAGCTGTTTGCTGACTGCCTAGAGATGCGGGTTTGGGAAAGGGGGATATCCTTCAGTTCTCTCGCAGATTTATTAGCACATTTGACAGAGGGAAGAATTATATATTATGTACCCATTTTAATGGATGAACTTTATTACAGTAGACTCCCCGATGGACGAAACTGTTTAGTAATGAGAAAAATATTGATTAAAAACACATAAGACTCAATATTATGCTCGTTATCTTAACTCTACACCGCAGTGGGGACAATGGCGAGGATAGCTATTTTTCTCCAGATACTTGCTACATAAAGGACATCGCCAATATAGGTAGTTAATGCTCAGGCAAATCCCTAGATAGGGTAACCCAATTGACCAGATGAGCTGTTGATTTCCCGTCTGGAGACAAACAATAGTAAATAGAGGCCACAAATAGAAGGCTCCAAGTACCAGAGCTTGCCGACGTTTAAACACTGTTTGGATAGAGGCTCTTTTCCTTCTTCGGTTCATAAAAGAGTTACATGATGAGGGGTACTCCTTTCACTCTCAAAAGTAATTTTCCCAATGATCATCAAATTTCCTTTTAGCTTCTTTAAAAGCATTAATTAATTCCTCTTTTGTTTGGTTAATGAATCCTTTTACCCTCATCCTTTGAATGAAATGAGCATCATCCGCAGCCGAATCTAAACCTGTACCGGTATACGGGCGAGAAACTCTACCGCGATGCCTTACATAGCTAAGAGCTTCCTCAAGAAGTTGTGAAGTCTGATTCTTTTTTATAAGGATTTCATTTTCTGGATTCCATTGCCAACTGTGGCGACATTTGGGGCACGTTAACTGTAATTCTCCAAGATGGCTAGGGGTACGTAGTTTTTGTGAGCAAATTGGACACAATGTAATTAACTGTTCAGGATTGTTTTGCTCAGACATAGTTCATATTCAATAAGCGTCCATATTGACAGATTACGTCAAAACCAAACCCCCGATCTGCGCTTCGCTCTTCTCGCTTCGCTATCGCGCCGCTCTTCATCGGGGGTTTCCCATAGGGGAAATGTGTCAATTTACGTTATCAATTCACAAATTTCGTGGTGCCTACTTCCGAGCGTGTGTGCAGAATGCCAGTGTTGACCCCTACGACTGGGAAGATTATGCCAAGCAAGTCCTAGGGGATGATGATTCAGCCACCATCAAGGCTTATAAGCGATTTGTGCTTAAACCCGGTTCGATCACTGTTCGGTGCTTTGCGATCGCCAAACCAGCATTAGATAATTAGGAGTTTTTTAACTCTTGAACTCTGTTGCTAATAATTTGTCCTACATTAGAATCAGGGAAAAATCCTTCAGCATTATTAAACTGTGTAAAATTGTTGTACCCTAAACTTTTAGCTAATGCAAAAGCATCTTTAATTTCAGAGGAAAGTTCTTGCCCAACTCCTCCCCCAGATATCGTTTCAGCTTGTAGATCGGTTAAAGCCTCGCAGAAGTCTATATTTAAATCTTCAAGTTTCATTTTTGGTTTGGGGTAATTGAATTGATATATTTTAGTAATTTATTCAGGTATTTAGCAACTCGCTAGAGGAGAACTCAAAAAACCCCCAACGGCTTGACAGCTACTACAACAAGCGTCACGGGTCTGAGAAGATTACCAAGATACTGGGTCTGGTCAATGAGCAGTGCTTAGATGGGGAAGCACTGAAATCTCAGCAGAAGTGAAATTAAACCTCTTTCCCTGATACCTCTCTCAGATCATCTGAGAGAGGTGTGTTGTGTTGTATGACCAAATATGAAAATGCTGTGATGTACTACAGTCGCCAATTGAAGAACTTGCGATCGCAAAATCCTTTTTCTGTAGTTTTAGTAAGCTGGGAAAGACGCGCTCTAACCATCTCAAGAGGAAACTATCAATATCATAACTATGACAAGTTGGGATACTTACCAGCAGAAGGACTTCTGGATAATGACTGGTATGATTACCAGTATGATAGTCCTGTTTCGGGTATATCAACTAACAAAAGAGCAGTCCTTAATTCACAGGGAGATACTGCCTTTTTAATAGTTGGTGTAGGAACAGGTAAAAGGCAGAAACAGTATTATCTGTGGTCGGTAATTACTATTGAAGAGGTATTAATAAATGAAGAAGCTATGCATTAGTCACATCTTTCTCAAAGAAAAGCCAAATTTCGTAACAGTCTCAAAGACAGAGTAGGTAGGGGTTAGAGAGAATTCGTCAGATTTGCCTACCCTAAAAAATGGGAAAAAGTGGGGGAATTTAACAGAACTTAAGCAGTGGAGAGAGATGATTAATCAGCAATTGAGCGCAATGGGCTATAGTAAAACAGAGCAGCTATTTGATAGTAAATTAGGGAAGTCATTCCAGCACTTCCTTGCAAGTGGATAGCCTTAAAATCGTTGTAGGTTTTTCATCAGTAGAAGCGATTGATTTTCCTCAAACCGATTACCTCGTCTGGTTTAAACTTCCAATAGTTAAGCCAGTTAGTACAGGAAGATGCTGAGCGACCCGAAACTTCCAACAGTTGATGGAAAGCCTGAGACTTTAGTGTAGGAAGATAAAGGCGATCGCCTTTCAACTGCCTGTGGAATGTCAGGAGATTCTAGAGGGTTGTCTACCCTTGTCTACTCTGCTCTGCCCGTGCGATCGCCTTCCTAGTCCCACGAGAATGAGCCGTAAGGCACGATGGGCACTGACCCTATGCATTAGTCACATCTTTCGCAAAGAAAGTCAAAAGTTTGTAACAGTATTAAAGGTAGAGCTAGTGGGAGTTAGCGCGATTTGACTCCCGACAGTTGAGTCGAAAAAGCGGAAAAATCGGGAGAAATTAACAGAACTTAAGCGGTGGAGAGAGCGGTTAAGAGGAGAAATTGGGGCAGAAATTGGGTCGAGGGGTGTGCCAAATTTGGACAAAAGTGCATTAGATGTATGCATTAATCAAAAATACTTGGGTAAGAATTGCTGCTCCAAAAAGCTGAAAGCAAGAGTGAGAGGGAGTAGTGAGGAAATATAATGGCTTGCCAGACTTGCTCCCCACCGTGGCAGATTGTAAATAAGAGTAAACAGAAGCCTGTGTGAGACTCAAGGCGTGGTAATTCTGCGTGAGAAGGAAGAGGCAGTAATAATCAGGGGTGAAACCAATGAGCTGGGCGGCAGAGGAACTAAAAACCGCTTCTTTGGGAGATAAACGGCGAAATAAGCGTTTAATCAAAATCGTAGAAGATTTAAGCGCCATGCCTCAGGCCAGTGTGACCCAGGCGGCTTCAGATAATGCGGCGGTACAAGGCACCTATGAGTTTTGGGGGAATGTGCGAGTGCAGGCAAGTGAAATATTAGCAGCACATCGAGACAGTACATTGTCCCGTGTAGAAGGACAAGAGATAGTCCTAGCGGTGCAAGACACAACCGAACTGGATTTTAGCGAACAGCCTTCTAAGCAGGGGTTAGGCGCGTTAAGTAAGAAAGACGCTCACGGGCTAAAAGTGCATTCCGTACTCTGCGTGAGTCCCGTAGGTGTACCGTTGGGGGTGCTACATCAAAAAGTATGGGCAAGAGAGAAAAACAGACGGACGACGGGGCATCAAGACCGAAAAAGGGCGATCTGCGCTTCGCAGCAGCGCTTCGCTATCGAGCAAAAAGAGAGCCACCGTTGGTTAGAGAGCGATAAGCTAACCCAACAATGGATTCCCCAAGACAAGAAAGTCGTGACGGTAGCGGATCGGGAAGCAGATATTTATGAGCTGTTTGCACTGCCGCGTCGAGAAGGGTCAGAGTTTTTGATCCGCGCTTGCCAGCCCCGTGGTGTGAAGCAGACAGCGATAGACCTAGAAATAGAGAGCTTGCAACAAGCGATCGCGCAAACAGTAGCCTGTGGTGAACTGACATTGGAGTTGCAACGAACACCCAAGCGAAAAGCTAGAACAGCGACATTGACAGTGCGTTTTATCAGTCTAGAGTTGCAACCACCAGTTCATCACCCACAGCGCTCAAGCCTAAAACCTGTACCAGTTCAAGTGGTATGGGCGATTGAAGAGATGCCCCCAAGTGGAGAAAAAGCCATAAGTTGGCTGTTATTAACAACGCTAGAAGTAACGAATTTTGAGCAGGCAGAAAGATGTTTGCGTTGGTACAGTTACCGCTGGCTGATTGAACGCTACCACTACACGCTCAAGAGTGGCTGTCGCTTGGAGCAGTTGCAACTAGAAACAGCCGACCGTCTGGAGAGAGCGTTAGCTACATATGCGATCGTGGCATGGCGATTACTATGGTTGACCTACGAAGCGCGTTGTCATCCGACTGAAAGTATCGAGGGAATATTACCGGCGCACTATTGGCAAGCGCTTTACTGTCATATGCATCAAACGACGGTACTGCCAGATAAGCCGCCCAGCTTGGCAGATTGTGTGCGTTGGATCGCACGATTAGGGGGATTTTTGGGACGTAAGAGTGATGGAGAACCGGGCGTAAAAACGCTGTGGTTGGGACTACAACGAGTGCATGACATGGCTAGTATTTGGCAGCTACTAGCTCCCGGCAACCAATGAGTTATTACTGCCATATTGTGTAAAGAA
>DATNQL010000872.1:0-2390 GCA_036704025.1 Stenomitos sp. | reverse complement strand
CAAGGAATTATAAATACTAGCAATGTTACTGAGAGTAAAGGCTTCCCTTGCCGGGTTGCGAATGGCACGTTGTAGCGCGAGGGCAGCTTGGAGGGAATCCAAGGCTTTTTGGTTTTCCCCCATTTGGCTGTAAGCCAAGCTCATTTGGTTGAGAACTTCAGCTTCCCCAGCTCGATCTCCCGCCTTTTGCAAGAGCGATCGCGCTTGATTATAGTAGTTCAATCCCTGCTGATAATCATTCGATGAACTGTAGGTTCCAGCCATACTCATGAGAATCAACGCTTGCTGAGAGAGGCTTACACGCAGCGCCACTCCTGAGAGATTTCCCTGTGCTGCCTGTTGGAGTTGCAGGGCTTGGTTGTAAACCTCCAGAGCCTTCTGTTTTTGGCCTAATGAGGTATAAAATAGGCCGATTTGACTCAGCGTTTCGGCTTGCCCAGCCAAATTTCCTTCCTGCTTCTGGATTTCCAGAGCTTGGTTATAAGATTCAACCGCCTTCTGTGGCTCACCTAATGAAGTATAAACTAGGCCGAGAGTTTGAAGGATTTGAGCCTGTCCAGCTCTATTGTTTTGAGTTCGATGAATCGCTAGTGCTTGATTGTAAAAGTCGATCGCCTTTTGAGTGTCGCCCACTTTCCAGTAGATTCCGCCCAAGCTACTCAGGGTATCGGCGGCTAAAGCGGGTTGGTTTTGTGCCTGAAACAGAGACAAGGCTTGGTTGTAATAGTCTACTGCCTGTTGAGTCTCACCTAAGTTCGAGTAAGCACCACCGAGGGAAAACAGCATAATGGCTTCCCCAACTCGATCCTTGAGTTCGCGTCGAATCGTGAGTGCCTGCTGATAATAGTCTAGTGCTTTTTGATTTTCGTTCAGAGAATAGTAGAGCGTGCCAATACCGAGCAGTGTCGAAGCTTCCTCAGAACGAGTGCCTAACTGACGCCAAATTAAAAGAGCCTCTTCGTATTTTGCGATCGCCTGCTGCCTGGATTCTGCTGTCCCTTGCTCAGACAGTTTCTCGGCTTGCTGCAACAGTTGCTGTCCTCGCGTGAAGGCGTGTTGCTGCTCAGGACTCTTGATATTGGGTGAAGTTGTTGCAGGCTGCTGGGCAATTACAAGGCGGTTGATGCTAGGGGTTGCTGTCATTGACTCTGACAACAAGAGAATGCCGAGTGGTACTCCAAGGAGCGATCGCAAAAATATCCTGCCATAACCCATTCGCCTCAACAATATGACCTCCATGTAGGCAATTTTTTTCCCCACCAAATCAAAGAGCCTGGTAGAGGATGTTAACTGTTGCTATGCCCCCTAGATGATCGGTTCAGTCATCGTCGTAACTGTTTCTGAGTTCTCGAAAAATGACTATTTTAATGGCAAATAATCCCCTTTGAATTTTCTAGGGGAGTTTATGACCCGTCTTGCGTGCAATAAAGTCGATCAGCTTGTGATAAGCGTCTGGGTCTTTCTGCTCGTTAATAACAATAGGAATAGAACTATCCGGCAACCAAAACGTAATCCGATTAGCAGGAGTGTAACAAAAACTACTGATACGGTTGAGGTCGATCACATAGTCATTTCGCTCGTAACTCAAATGAATCCACGAACTTGACCGGGCATGAGCGGATACCTGTTGAATGTAGTCCAGAACTTGTTGATAACCCTCTGGATTACTCTGCTGGTTGATGATAATGGGCACAGCACTATTGGGCAACCAGAAGGTTATCTTGCCATTGGGAGCGCAGGCAAATGCACTGAGACGATCAAGATCGACCACGTATTCATTGCGCTCGTAATTCACTTTGATCCAGTACGCCACACAACCTCCTCTCTCAAATGGCGAGTTCTGGCACTACATACGTTTGGGGTCAACTGGGTGTCACAGTAGACAGGGGTTAAGATACCTCGGCTGGAGATGGCTCATTGGAGGTAACGCTGGACGCGATGGGTGATTCACCATGGGCAGCACGTCCAGAAGCTTGGACAAACCCTTTAAACAACGGATGAGGTGCACTCGGTCGAGAGCTAAACTCTGGGTGAAATTGAGTGGCAATAAAGAAGGGATGTTGAGGGAGTTCAATCATTTCTACCAGACGACCATCTGGAGATGTGCCACTAATCGCATAGCCTGTATCCAAAAACAGGTTGCGGTAGGCATTATTAAATTCATAACGGTGTCGATGGCGTTCGTAAATGACCTCTTCTTTGTACAACATGAACGCCAGGGTATTGGGCGTTAGACGGCAAGGGTACAACCCTAAGCGCATGGTGCCTCCCAAATCTACAACATCCTGTTGCTCCGGTAACAAATTAATCACTGGATTGGTCGCTTGAGGGGCAAACTCGGCACTATTGGCATCCTGTAGTTTGGCAACATTCTGTGCCCATTCGATTAC
>DATNQL010000871.1:0-33467 GCA_036704025.1 Stenomitos sp. | reverse complement strand
GGCGTTGAAAAGGGTGTTACAGGAGGCGCTTAAGTTGGAGTTAATTTCGGAAAAAGATTATAAGGGGGCGACTGACCTGCGCCCGGTTCCCGGCAGCAAAGGGTTGAAAGGTCGCGCTTTGAGTCGGGATGAGATTGCGGCTCTCCTTTCTGTCTGCCAACTCGATTCAAGTCCAACTGGGGTCAGGGACGCGGCGTTGATTGCCATCTTACGGGGTTCTGGCGTGCGTCGGCGGGAGTTAGTCAATCTGGATTTGTTGGATTTTAATCCCGCAACAGGAGCGCTGGAAGTGAAAGATGGGAAGGGAGGGAAAGACCGGACGGTGTATCTGTCGAGTCAGGCGATTCGGGTGGTGTTAAGTTGGTTAGCGGTTCGGGGGGAGGCTAAAGGGCCGCTGTTGTGTCCGGTGAATAAAGGTAAGCGAGTTACTAGAAGACGCCTTACCTCTCAGGCGGTGTTATTCATCTTGCAAAAGCGGGGAGAAGAGGCAGGAGTGGCGGCGTTCAGTACGCACGATTTCAGGAGAACGTTTATCTCTGACCTGTTGGATGCGGGTGTGGACTTGGTAACGGTTCAGCGCCTTGCGGGACACTCCGACCCCAGTACCAGTTCTCGTTACGACCGACGACCCGAAGCGGTGAAGCGTCGGGCGGTGGAACTTTTGGACTTGCCGGGGCTTTCTGAATAGACCTACTCGGCACTCTCTCCTAATGCTTCCAGTTGAGCTAGCAGCTTTTCCAGTTGCCGTTTTTTCTTAGGGTTATCCCAAATCTTTGACTTCTTGATTTTTGCTATCGCTATATCCATACGGCTTTTGAGAGAGGGGGGTTGCTTCTCATCAAGGCTCCTCTTGGCATCCTGAAGGCTCTTGATGCGCTCTTTAATTTCATTCAGGGATAAATCAAGAGTGATCGCCGCTTCTAATAGCTCCTGGCGCTCTGACTGTTCTTTGAGCCGTGCGATCGCCGTAGCTTTGGTGTAGGCGATTTTCCCCGTTTGGAGGGCATCCAAGATGTCTTCAGGGAGGTTAAGTAAGGGAAGGCGATTAGACACAAAGGATTCCCAAGTAATTGACCCCAACTCCTCAAAGACAGCTTGAAGGGTTTGCCCTTGCGAGTTCCCCATAACGTTATGGGGAACTTTTCCTCGTTGTTCGTCACGCATCCGGTGTAGCAGAGAAGTGACCTCCACACTCGCCACCTGAAGGCGGATTGCTAGCAGTTGCAGGATGCCTTCTGTCTCTTCAACCGGGTTGAGGTCTTCTCGGAGCAAGTTCTCCACGAGGCTAATCTGGAGCGCTTGTTCATCAGTCATACAGCGGATGGTGACAGGGACTTCTGTAAGTCCAGCAGCTAGAGCTGCCCGATAGCGACGTTCTCCGGCAATTAATTCGTAGCTTGAGTCCTTGTCCGGAAGGGGTCTTATCAGTAAGTTTTCCAAAATTCCATGAGCCTTAACCGACGCAATGAGCTGTTCCATTTTGGCGGGGTCGAAGTAGCGGCGGGGTTGAGAGGCTCTTAGAGTAATGGAGTCGATAGGAACCGTTTGAGGGGCAGTTTGGGACTCCTCTTCTCCAAACAAAACATCGAGATTGGCTTTGCCTTTGTAGGGGCGTTCGCTTTTACGGGGCATTGAGTTGCTCCATCTGTTGGGCTAGCTGGTCTAAGATTTTGAGGACAGGATGCTTGGGGTCATAGACGGCCAGGGGTACCTGTTCTTCGGAGGCGTCCACAAATGCCGTCAGTCGCCCAATTGGTTCATAGACTGGTCCTACCGTTGCCAACTGTTCTTGGATTGCCTTGAGGGTGCGTTTGTCTTGGGAGTTACTAGCGGCATAGCGAGAGGGAACGAACCCGGCTATTTGTAATTTGGGATTGCCTCTCTTTCTAACTTTAGCTACCGTTTGCAAGAGTAAGTTGGTACCTTGGAAGGCTTTGTAGTGTGTCTCGATTGGAACGAGAACATGAGTAGCCCCAACCAAAGCGCTGTAGCTCAAGAGTCCCAAACTTGGTGGGCAGTCAATGAGGATAAAGTCATAATCGTCTCGAACGGGGTCGAGGGCTTCAGACAGGCGAACCTCGCGAAAATCCATGTTGACTAGCTGGATTTCGGCAGCGCTGAGGGTAATGTTGGTGGGAGCAAGAGCCATGCTGTGAAGGGAGGGCAGGATGAACAGTGGCTCCTCATTGACCAGGGTGTCGAATAGGGTCTTATCCAAACTGTCAGGGTCAATCCCCATAAAAGTTGTTAGCGACGCTTGGGGGTCGAGGTCGATGAGAAGAACCTTGTGACCCCGTGCAGAGAGTTGGTAGCCCAAGTTCTGAGTAATCGTCGTTTTCCCGACCCCACCGGCTTGATTGAATAGTGCGATCGCTCGGCTCATAGAGTTGATGGCGTGGCACATTTAGCTTGAGTGCCAGCATACCGTGAATGAGTGGCTTTCCTTCATCTTTATCTGTCTAGACGTTATAAGGCGGTGTAGTCTTTGTGCTATTGAGTTGGCGAGTTCACCCCACTCGCTGCACTTGCTCACACCAACGAAACCAAGTGCGACTTACATTGCCTTAGGGACAAGAAAAAACATTCTCACGATTTATCCTCTCACCTGCTGTCAAAAGCTGGAGAAAGCTATTGTGAGAGGCGATCGCTTTCACCCTCCCTTTGAGGACATTTTTTTTCGTATTGGTCACAGACCAGCTCTAACCAGAAGTTTGGTCTGTGGATTAAAACTATTGCCATTTGAGTTAAGGTCAATTTCGATTTCAAATTGCCCAATTTTGCCTCCTGGAGCAAGAGTAAAGACCCAGACGCGATCACGTGGCAATGGGTAGCAGAATCTAAGCGTTTTGTGCCATTGGAAAACTAGGGGGATTCCTCCTCTAACAATTGAACTAAGGTACGCATCTCCTTGGCTTCTGGTATCATCTTCAAACTATCAAAGTCTTCCGCTGCCTCAGTAGCCCAGCGCTGCGCTGGCTCCAATTTTCCTTGCAACTTTGATAAAATCGCTAAAGAACGTTTGTGAAAAGCAGTAGAACGCTTGTCTTTGTTGCCCTCAGCCACGGGTAACCCGCGTTCTAGAAGCTGTTGGGCTAAATCTAAATCACCCAGCTTGATCGCTACATCAGCTAACCAGTTCCCAATAGCAATTATCCCCCGTTGCCAGCCAACAGCAATAGCGAGTTCCAGTGCTTGTTGGTAAAGCGCTTGAGCCTGGATATAATCCTTACTCCTGAAGCAAATTTCGGCCTGGTAATAGAGGATATGAACTTGCTGTCGTTGGTGTTCTCGTTCTGATAAGCCAGCCGACTCCAGCAAGGACTGCTCTGTTTGGAGCCAATTACGTGCTTTGTCAAATTCTTGAGTGCGAATGTAGAGTACTACCAGGCTCGTCACCAATTCCAACTGGAAGGTTGGGCTTTGATAGTCCCGCAACTCCCATGCACGTTGCAACAGGATGGTAGCTTCTTCCAGACAGGAGGGCTGACCCGTTAGAGTTAGTGTCCAGCCTCTGTCATGCATGACTGTTGCGGCTGTTGACCAGTCACCCCGTTGTTCAGCCGCTGGAATTAGCCAGTTCGTCCAATCGAGTCGAACGTCCCAATACCCACGCACATGAGCATATCCTTTAATATTTCTCCACAAGGCTAGGATATCGGTATATCGTTCTTTTGCCGCGCACCATTCCCAGACCGCCATGAGATTCTCCCACTCCCAGTCCAGGTGAGTGTATTCGAGGTGCCATTCCTTCCAATCGGTGGCTCCGTATGACTCCGAAAAACTCAGATACCAACTGACCCAGCGCTCTCGCACGACTTGCTCAAATTCCGGTGTGATCGCCAGTTCGGCTAAAGCATACTCACGAGTTAGGGGTAATAAGCTGTATCGTCCTTGAGACAGGCGCACCAAAGAGAGTTGTTGAAGTTGAGCCAAGCCGGAAGCGGTAATAATCGGGTCTGGAACCTCTAAAGCAATGTGGGCAACGGTTTCTCGCTCAACGGGTTTGGGAAATAGCGCCAAAGTCAAGAGCAGTTGATAGGCAGGTTGCCCTTTCAACGGCTGCACGGAACTCTCAAAGCAGAAGCGCGCTACATCCCCCGTGGCGTTTGTGACTCGCTCCAAGACATCCTGAAGCAAATATCCGGCAGCTAGCTGACCAATGGTATAGACAATGGCAGCGGGAATGCCGCTCGTTCTTTGGTAAAGTGCTGGAGCTTCTTCTAAGGAGAGGGTTACTCCCTTTTCTTCAGCTTCATGGCGAATCAGGCGCAATCCATCTGCCTCAGGTAAAGAGCTTAACCGAATGGGCACAAACAGAGCCTGTTCGCGGGTGGTTAGGACGACTTTTACCGTTGGGGGCAAATCGTACACAAAGCTGAGGACATCCTGCTTGTCTTCAATAGTCTCTAAGTTATCGACAATCAGTAAGCTGCGCTGGCGCTTCAGGCTATCTCGAATTAAGTCTAGCTGCTCGGAGGAAGGCATGTAAGTAATTTCCTCCCGGTCTAGGGTTTTAGCGATCGCTCGGAAGATGTCTCGTAAGTTGTGTTCCCGCTTCAGGCGAGGTAAAAGACCCACAGCCGTAAGATACTGGTGTTTGGCTGAGGTAAAAATAATCGCTTCAAAGGTTGGTACCTTAGAGTCAGTTGGCGAAGGTGCGGGTTTGTCAGGATTTGCCCCACCTAGCACCTCTGGGTGATGGCGATTCAGCTCGTCCCTACTCGCTTCGAGGCAACGATAAGCAGCTTCCAAGACTAGGGTTGTTTTACCCACACCACCGATGCCGTCCACACTAATTAAATGCGCCGAATGATCAAACGAGAGGAGTTCTAATAACCTGGTCAATTCCTCTTGGCGACCGATGAACCGGGTACATTCTTGATTGGGTAGGTTTTCGTAAATGCGTATCGAAGCCGTTGTGCCGCTTAGCGCTGACTCCTTCCTTTCTGATGCATCAACGTCAGTCGCTGATAAAGGCTGTTCGCTTTCTGAAGTACTAGCGATCGCTTTTGGTGGCTCTGCCGTCTCTTTTTGTACTTGTTCTAATTGGTTAATGAGAAAATTTCGCAGTCGGTTCTCTTTGCCGCGACTGCTACCACTAACTTTGAACTTGTTGTAAACCTGTCCCATGCGCTTGAGACAGGCATCTGGAGAGGTTTGTAGCTCAGTGGCAATTTTTTGATAGCTCTTCTCTTGGGCGTAGCGCCGCAGGAAAACCTCCGTTTGTTCCGGAGACAATTCATGCTTCTGAGCCATCTGCGTTAAGAAGTCACGCGGCAATATCACTCTTACCCTTCCTTCCTCAAGTCGTACCTCAGCATAGCCTTTTCGGAGGCTCTTAGGAGGATATGATGAATCAGTATAGCATTTTCGGAGGAATTCAAAGAATAAAATGAAGTTTTGTTAACTATTGTCAATACTGGTTTTTAGAGTTTAAGATGGCATTGTCGAGGATAACAGAGGCTCCTAAATCCTCCTAAATAAAAACCAACGAAAGTTGGCTGACTTCTTACACTAACCAAGAAGCGGAACTCAGAAAGATGACAACAATAAGTTTAGCCATTGCTCAAGCTTCCGATAACGTTTTGGGTTACACAGATGCGTTGGATGCAGAAAATCTGAAGCGTTGACGAGAAGCATTTTTCAGTCCGATTACATCTGAAACGTTAATAGCACAGCGTTTTTGATTTCGATACACCGCACTGAGAAGAAACAGTAAATTCTGGTCGGTAAAACTCCAGAACGTTACTGTACTCGACTCGTGCAAAAACGCTGTAATTAGAGACTTTTTCCGAGTAACCCAATTCGGACTGTATTTATCTAGCCGCGAAAAGCCTAACGGCATAGCGAGAGCGAATGAGCGCAGGGAGTTGCTCTTGTCGTTGATTGCTATTCGCGGGGAAAGTTTGGCTTACCCATTAATCCCCTAACTAGTGAGGAAACTAATGCTTTATCAAGGGAATTTTACTAACAGAGCAATTCCTAATCGAGTTCGCTCTATTCCCTTAAAAACGGTTGAAGCCGAGACAATTTTAGAGGAGCAGCTTCTCTTAAAACATCTCTCTCAAGGAGATGATACCGCTTTTTGGACGATATGGGGGCGCTATCAAAACTATCTTTATAGTCGCTGCCTGACTTGGATGGGAGGCAACCATACGGATGCAGACGAGGCACTGAGTCGGGCGACTCTCAAAGCTTGGCGCAAATTGCCAAAGTACGCCCTTACAATTACCAACTCAAAAGCATGGCTAACTCGACTCACCCATAACCTCTGTGTGGATATCCATCGAGAACACAAGAGAGGCGCAATGGGTATGGAGAGTATTGAAGACATGCCAGAGGCAGTTCATGAAGCGGGTACGGCGAGTTCAAACTCTCCGGAGTCAGCCCTTTTGTGTAGCGAGATGGAACTGTACATTCGCCGTGCGATTAAGGAGTTACCTCCGAAACTTCGGGAGCCTTCTATTATGTGTTTCTGCCAGGAAATGCCCTACTCGGATATCGCCAAACAGCTTGCCCTCTCTAACGAAAACGTCCGCAAGCGCATCCAACAGGCGCGAAAACGTTTGCAGAAGCGATTGACGCCATATCTTTCAGGGTTGGATGACTCTCCCCCTTTGAGCGGGTTTGAGAAGGATTGTGAGTTGGAGGAGCCTCAATCAAATGAATTAGCAGCATCTGACTCTCGAACAGCGATGACTGCACAGCGCATTTTACAACCAATCAACTATAGGGTTACTGCCACATGTCTAGTATCACTGCTACCCCCCCTGTACAGCTCGCCCAGCCTTCTGGGGTGGAGATGAATGCTTACCTAATTTTAGAGAAGAAGCCTATACGGCAAGACATTAAGCTGAAAACATTAAGTAAGTATGTGCAACAGTATCCCACTGGATGGAAGAAACGTTTGGAACTAGCCGAACTCCTGTACGCGATGGGGCGCTGGGAGCAAGCGGTTAAGGAGTATCGCCAAGTTATTGAGCGGCAGCCCCAATTCATTGATGTGCGGTTGCAACTGGGGAAAATCTTGCAGTCTCTGGGAAGAGAGGCAGAGGCAATTGAGGTTTATGAGAGTGCCAGGGATTTAATCAGCAATGTTGCAATTGCACACCATATCAATGGATTGATTGAAGCCTGTCGCCGTCGCCTTCAGCAGGCAACCCAGTTGTTTGAACGAGCAGCCTCGATGGAACCGGAGAACATCTTTCACTGGCTAGCTCTAGGGCTGACTCACTTGGAGGCAGAAGCTCCAGTTGAAGCCTTACGAGCCTTTGATGCGGTTTTGGAATTGAACCCTACGGACATTGTAGCGTTGAGCCACAGTTATGAGGCACTCATGATGGTGGGTGATTTTCAGGAAGCGCAACAGCGTTTGAGGCAAGTGTTAGAGGTATTCCCTCACGATTTGCGGAGTCTCAAACAGTTAGCGGATCATCGCTCCAGGATGGGATTAGTCTGGGGTGAGGAGGGCAAGCAGACGAAACAGATGATTCAGACGGCGCAGCGTATTGCTCCGGGCGCTGCTTATGCTTATGATTCGTTGGCACAGTATCACATTTTTCGAGGGGAATGGAAACAAGGAGTTGCTGTTTTGCAGCAGTTCGTCGAGCAGCGTCCTCTTAACCCCAGTGGTTGGTATTACTATGCCTGGTGTCTATTTTACACGGGGAATTCGACGGCAGCGGCTGAGGCTATCTTGAAGGCGTATGCTTTGTACCCGAAGGATTGGGAAATCTATCGGGCGCTGTGCGAGATTTTACCGGAGGCGGGGAGGCTGGAGAGGCTACAACCCGTCGTGGAAGAGATGCTGGAGCGGTTTCCAGAGCGATGGAGTGTTTGGGCGACGGCGGGGCAGGTGCTGGTGGAATGTTTTCAAGATAAGGAATGGGGCTGTACTGTCTCGGCGAAGGGAACGCAACTTCAACCCCGGTTGGCTGATGCTTGGTTCCGACATGGGCAGGTGTTGGCTCTGGCGGGGAGGCACTGGGAGGCGGTGATAGCGCTGGAGCAAGGATGGAGGCGGTTACCGCAACAGGGGGGTTACTTGCAAGCGGTGCCGGCGGCGGTGTCACTGGGGGAGAGTTATCGGGTTCTGGGTGAGGAAGCTAAAAGTCGGCGCTGGTGGGGAGAGGCTTTTGAGCGTGCTAAGGAACTGATGGATTTTAATCGGGCTATTGCTCATTACTGGCAAGGTAGGGCGCTGGAAGGGTTGGGGGATGTGACGGGGGCTTGTTGTGCTTATCGCATTGCCTTGAGCCGGCAGTTGCTCTATCCGGCTCGTGGGGAGGTTAAGGAGGCTTTGAAACAGTTGTAAGTTTTGCGCTCCAGGGTTTGAATTTTTGAGGTTTTGTTTATTGAGTGCCTATGTTTAGGAAAAAAACATCAAACTCGAAAAATTCACACATCATCCCTAACAATCGTCTTAAAGGTGTAAAGGCGCAATACCTGTACTAATGCCATCTCTTATCACTTACTTAAGTGAACCAATAGATAGATCAACTTTCTTTCTCTTTATTCTGTCCAACCATTCAAGGAGGATAAGCAATGCAAGTAGATAATATGTATCGTAAACCTAACGGTAAAATTGGCGTTATTGTAGCGCAGGCACCTATTGAAAACTTGATTTTTGAGGGGGGAGGACCAAAAGGACTTGTTTATGTAGGTGCAACCGAAGTCCTGGAAGAGAAGGGTATCTTGCGTTCTGCAAAAAATGTAGGTGGTAGTTCTGCGGGAGCTATGACAGCCTTGGCTATTGGATTAGGGTACAATGCTTGGCAAATACAACAAATTGTTTATAACCAAGATATTAACGACTTTACCGATGTGCAGGATCATGAAACTCCAGAAATTTTCGGGAAGCTATCTAATACAATAAAAGGTTTATCAAACCTTTTATTCGGTTCTCCAGAAAAAGGAAGAGGTATTTTTCTTGGGAATAAACTACAACGCTGGATTCGGAACATTATTAATGAGCGGGTCAATGAAGCTTGTACAATCGCCAGGGCTGATGAAAACAGATTATGCCCTACACTTGCAAAAGAATTAAAACAAAAAAACGGCAACTTGACGTTCGGAGAACTTATAGAATTAGGCGAAAAATTCCCTGAACTGGGTATTAAGGACATGGCTTTCACAGGAACCAATTACACCGACAAGACGTTGGAGGTTTTTAGCTACCACACCACGCCTAATATGCCAATTGACTTAGCCGTCAGGATTTCCGTATCGTTACCTTGGTTCTTTAAGACCATAAAGTATAACGGAAAAGAGTACATGGATGGTGGTTGTTTAGATAATTACCCTATGGGGATTTTTGATCATCCTCCTTATCTTAAACAAGATCAGATCAAGCTCACTATAGGTGTATATAATCAAAACCTCTGTACCCTCGGTCTTAAAGTGGATAGTGAAGAGGAGATGCGGAAGATACTGTGGGAAGGAGCTAAGGAAGATAACACGGGATGGTTTGCTTCCTTAATTAAAGGGGTTAAAACTAAAGTAGCTAAATTATGTATCGGAGTGGATTATGTTAATGCATCCAAAGCCACCGATAAAGCTACTTACGCTAAATATGCACACCGTACCATTCAAATACCGGACTTAGGGTATAGTACGTTTAATTTCAATTTGACTGATGCAGACAAAGGCAAACTTGCAACAGCCGGTCGTGATGCAACCTTGGAATGGTTTAGACTTTATTATGACGAGGCTGGCATTGAGTTAGAACTCAACAACATTAGTGAATTAATCCCTTATTTAACCTCGGACGAATTAAGCTATGTAAAGTGGAGATTTGATGAGTTTTTTAAATAGAGTTTTCACCTAAACTGGCATGAACTTCGGATTGATATCAAATCTGAATTTTCCTGGGATGTGGAAAAATAACTTTAGTTCGCTGTGTTTCGCAGCGAACTAACTACTGAGATTTAGATTCCTATTGAATCAGATTGAACAAAGCAAGTTTTAGAGTATCAATTGCTTGTTGTAAACCTTATTTTCGTGATGGATGAGCTGGCTTTTTTGTTACTTCCTTACTTCCGAGAGTGATAGAAGAGGGATATAGCATTTGCCTTTGAGTTGTTCACCCCTCCCCAACCCTCCCCTTGCTAAGGGTAAGTTGGGGAGGGGTTAGTTTTTTACGATTCAATTAAAAACGCTATATATTGGCAACAAACTCGAAAAAATCACAAATTGCATTCTGTAATCGTCTTAAGGATGTAGAGATGAAGAGTTAAAGCTAATAGTTATTCTTTTTGTTCAAAATTATTAGCTTATTCCGCAAGAAACCTCACGCCAATCCGCTAGGTATTTCAATTGTGAGATTGAGAAACTTACGCCAAATTTAGGATTTTGCGCTGAGAGTAATGTCGCTTCTAATCAACATCTAAGGAGAAAACCATGTCAGCAGCAGGAAATGCAATTGAGATATTCACCCGGCAGTGGTACAACGCTTTGACGACAGCGGCTAACCTCAGTCCACTGACTTTCCAACTGGCTCAAGGCTCACTCGGCCTCGGCACAACGAAGGATATAATCTGGCAAGCTTTCGACTCCATTCCACCAGCTTCGCTCAATCAGCTTTTCAATCCTGGGGCACTCAACAGCTTCGCCAACACCTACGGGGCAGTGATCAACAACCTTTACCCGCAGAACGGCGACGCTGAGCAGAAAGCACTGGGGGACAAATATGCCGCCTGGGTGACGTTTCAACAAAAGAATGATCCTCCAGATAGTTTTGATTGGAGTCAACCTGACGCCGCTAAGAAGGCGCGGCTGGCGGTGTTCAATAAGTTTGCATACAAGACAGGTGTTGACCAGGGAAAAACCACTGCCATGCTAACTGTCTTAAACCAGACAGACCGCGTCTCGGAAGCGATAACGAAGTTCAATGCTGCTAAGGATAACTTCGCTTACACTGCAAGCTTTACGACACTCCAGAACGCTCTCAAGTCAGGTCAGCCGAAGGTGGTCAAATTCAACAGTAATACACAAAGCAGCGATACGTCACGGTCATGGGCGAAAGGCGAGGTATCTGGTGCTTACAAATTCTTCTCCGCCGAAGCCTCTGCTGAATGGAGCAAGTTCACTGAGGATCTTTCAAGGAGTGGCTTCGATATAACCGTAAAGTTCGCAAAACTGGCTACCCTTACAGCAGGTCCTTACTCCAACAATAGTCGGACCGATCCAGACTTGCTGGAAGACAAACCATGGTATGACTCGGCAGTCCTGAACATGGCGTATAAGAACAACAACAACAAGGTGTGGAAACATGAAAGTCCAACCTGGGAGGAGACGTTTGGTGAGAACGGCAGCCTGAAGCGAACCACCACTGGACTCATCATTGTAGACGGGATCACCAGCACTATAACCACGTCCGCTTCTGTGTCGAGCGATAAACGTGACGCTTTTAAGGCAGCGGCAAAGGCTGGTTTTTGGCCGTTTTTCCAAGCAGAAGGTGAGGGCGGTTGGACTCATAATGTGACATTCAAAGATGATGGCTCCATTACCGTCGAAAGCTCAACAAAAGAAGGGAATCCGAACATCCTCGGTTTCTCAGTACAGGATTTCACTTCCCAATTGTCGTGGGAGAAGGGCAAACACGAAGTCGCTTAGCTTCTATCCCTGATAGATGCGGACGAGCAAGATTCGTGTCTGCGGGAATGCTGTAAAGCAAGCATGAGGGTTCGATGGGCAGAGCTTTGCAATAAAGCGAAACTTGTCGGACTCTCCATTAAATACTCTTTTGAGTCACTCCAAGACACAGCACCTCTGAACGTGCCGATGACGGGCTAACAGAGGAGATAAAAGACTATCCGATACCCGATAGTTTAAATCTGTTCAATATAGAAGTATTCATGACGCTAGATCTCACAGCAAAGTGGTACAACGCGGTGGTCAGAGACTGCCATCTAGACCCGAAAACCTTCCAACTAGTTCAAGGCAACATGGTGCTCGACTACACCTCTGAATTTCTGTGGAACATCCTGGATGCGGTTCCGCCTGAGTCGGTCACTCACCTCTATAACCCCGCACAGGTAAATAACTTTTCAGACAACTACGGGGCAATCATCAGTAGTCTTGAGCCAAGTACTACCCTAGTGCAGGAGGCGGTCGCGACCTGGAACGCTGCCGGTGGCTCCACTGCGGTGAAGACCTACAACAATACGATCAATAACCTACTACAGGAGCTGAACAGGGCACAAGGGTTCGAGGTTACGATGAACACTACTAGCGAATCCACAGACCTCTCTCAGACTTGGACAAAGGGAACAGTCGAGATACCGTTGCATCCGTTTCGACTAGCTAAAGGGAAGAACCGAGCACCGGGAGAGACGCTAGAGCTAGCGAACGCTATTATCAAAGTGCAATTCCAGCACCTGCTAACCTTTGTTGCCGGACCGCTTTCAAAGCAAAGCACGCTGGACTCCGACCTGAAAGATTATAAGCCGTGGTACAGACCCGCCGCGCTTCAACTTGCCTACAGTGAAAGGAAAGCCTGGAGCAATCCCGAGTCGTGGAAAACCTATTTTGGACAGCAGGGATCAATGCTCCGCCGTTGCACTAGTCTGGTGGTGGTAGATGGTGTAAGGACGGTGACAACGCCAGGTAGAGAGTTAGGAGCCTCAAGGCATCAGGAGGTAAACACGGCAGGGAGCAGAGCTGTGTTCTGGCCGTTTCCAGTAAACGATCTCATAGTACAGGAAACGGATGGTGACCAATTAATAATGAACAGCCCAACCGGAAATCCCTTCATTCTGGGCGTCAACGTCCTGACGCTGCCTGAGTATCTGGGTGCTTCTAGGGATAGAACATCAGGTTTTATTGGAGTTAAAAATACGGGGGGCTTCGTCGCACGTTTCTCTGTCCATTATGAACAAGATGGAACGCAGAAAACTATTAAGTCTGATAACTTCACTGCCGGAACACAAAAGGTCATCCCTATTCCTCCAGATGCTAAGAACATCTACGTGAAAATTGAAGAACAATACTGGATTAATAAGTGGTCTACTGTTTGTGCATTCGGTTTAGTAAAACCGGATAAAAAGTGCTACGAAGTTTACGGAACAACTTTAAACGCACATTGCAAAGAAATTCAGTGCTGGAGTTAATTGCTCCAGGATTGAACTCAAGGAAGATATTAACCTAGCGACCCTCTTCGATTCAACCTTCGGGAGCAAGATGTCGGATATTTCAGGAACCGTAAAATTTCCTGAGGCACTGACAACAGCAATCAACGGTGTTTCCGGCAAATCTTGACTTCGGCAACTGCCGCCGTCGCGGAAATCCTTTCTCGATTTGAAGCGTAAAGCCAAGCGATCGCCTGTTAGTCTACTCAGTTTCGGGAGTAGCACAGGCGATAGCGAAGCGAGTAAAGCGAAGCGCAGACCGCATTTCTTGTCTGAACCGATTATTTAAAGATATAGAATTATTGGAATGAGAGAAACTCACTACCCATTCACTCTTATCTCTCATCCTTCTATGATGTCAATGCAAGCACTCGGTTGGTAGAGTTGACCTTTGGGAATAGTGGCACAAGCATTTTTAAGGTCGTAGATATCTTCAATTAAATTGACGCCGAAGTGTTCTGCAAACAAGGCTATTGTGCGAGAAAAAGCTGTAGACGAAGCTAGCCGCTCTGCCTCATTCTCCAGTCCGAAGTAAGGATAGTGATGCACGAAGTAGCCAAATAACCACTGGCAATCTTGGGCATACTTACGAGTATCTAGAATGTGTTGATGCCACACCCAATCAATTTCTTGAGTAGGCACAATCAAGCTGTTGGGATAGAGGTAAATCAGGTACAGAAACATCTTGTAGCGAGTAATAGCTTGATTTACCTGCAATGGCGTCCACCCTTGACCGTGTTCGGGATGCATGAGCTTTTTGGCGATTAGCTTTAAGTCAAGAGAATCTAGTTTTTCCTGCAATGCCTGTTTTGACACAGATTCAACTGGCTGACTAACTTGCATAACTTGAACTCCTTGGAAAATTCTTTTCTCAAATCCAATTTGTCCCTAATTCCCGGTGGTGTAAATCGCAGTTTCGACTTTTAAAATTAGAACTTAAAAATTTCTCCTCATTCAATTAAGCAGCGCTAGCACCCGCATGGGTTGAGGGAGCTGGAGAATTTAGCCGCTTTCTCGGTTATGCTCACAAAAAGTCGGAAGAATTTCCTGATAGTTCGGAAAATGCTGTGTTGTTCCTGTTATCTCCCTTAACTCAAGTGTGTTAACTCCAATAACGCCATATTTTTGGATAACCAAAAATCTAAAATTTCGGATAGTTGAATTTCTAGAGGGCTGCACAGGCGATAGCGAAGCGCTGCTGTGTACAGCCCTTCGGGCATGTTAGCGCAGCGGCACGAAGTGCAAACCGCGTAGTGTCTCGCAGAGAAGCGCAGATCGCACTATTCGTCTCAAATTACTAGCTTTTTCTGAATACGATCGCATAATCTCTGGAACCGAGTATTGAAATGCGATCGCTATTGACCTATCTACACGAACCCTTGATTAACGAAGTTGTACGATCGCATTTCGGATAGCAGTGGCGATCGCGTTTTCTGGCATTGTACTGATAAGTTGCTGACCTTGTTGAACTAAAAACTGTTTGAAGAATGGGTCTTTTTGAGCTTCAGTGAGAATGACTTGCTTAATCAGTTCAGCTTGCGTCTCGGATGTTGTTGCCACGCTCAGCCCTTGGAGTTGAGCCAACAGGTTTTGAACGGTAGGTGTGGCTTGAGCTGGTTCGCAGCCTCTTGCAACGATACTGCGAACTTGGTCAGCAGCCTGATTGTATTCAATTTCCCCGGAGCCAGCGAGGTTGGTAATGGTACTGCCAGTAATGAAAAAGCTGTTACCAAAAGGCTGTTTACTGTAGCTTTTCAAGGCTTCTGCCTGGTCAGCTGCTATTCCTAGAAGTTTATTAATTTGTTGTTCTTTGGCAGCAAGTAGGGTCTTCATTTCGTCGTACATTCCATACAGGCGCTGTTCTACCTCTTGTCTGGAATAGTTTTCGTTGTGAGTGACCTTAACAACCCATAGGTCTCCGCGTTTTTCAACTCCTTTCAGTTCTAATCCTAAACCGTTATCTTCTAGCTGGAGTTTTTGCAGTGTGAAGCTGAAAGCACGCCAGTTCACTCCTTCTTTAAAAATTAACTCAACGACATTCCCGACTTCCTGATACAGGGATTCAAATTCTCTGGGTTCAAAGTTACGCTCTATTGGGTAGCGGTCTGTTGGTTCTCCGTTCTCGTCTAATTTTCGATAAATATAGTCACATTGAACATTGGTAAAACAGGTTTGACTGTTGACGCTCCAATCTTCAATACAGATTCCTGTTAAATTTGCATCGGTAAAATCAACACCAATGACTTGGGTGCGGACTAAGATACTGCCTCGCAAGTCAGCACTTTGCAAATCTGCTCCGGTTAAATCAGTGTCTATCAATTTAAATTGACGCATATCTGCGTTTTGGAGATACGCTCCTCGCAAATTCAATTGGCTAAAGTCTTTGTCTTCAGAATAACCGTGAGTCAGGAGTCTCTGTACTTTGGGATTTTCTAAATCCAGGTAGCGACTATCGACTCTAGCTCTTTCTAGTCCGATTACGCCTTGGAAGCAAGTCCGATAGAGCTTTCGCGCCCGCAGGTCAGTGTTCCCTAACTTAGCATTCCTGAAGTTGACTCCGCTTAAGTCTAAGTTATGGAATGATGTGCCACGCCAAGAGCCGACAGTGAGTACCCAATCTCGGAATAAATCTGGATGGTTCCAGGGTACACCTCGGAGGCGATTAGCCAGCCAGCTACTTAACGTTACACCAAGGCTAAAGATAATGCCGCTGACGATGGTGAAGAGTTTTACACCAGTCGAGGTCAACAAGATTTCTTGAAACTCTGAAGTAGGTGCTTGTAGCTCGGCATAAATTTCTAAGATAGAGCCTAAAATTGCCGCAAGGAAAATAACAAAAATTCCAATGCTTTTAAGCGAACGAGAGCTGCCAAACAAAATTTTAGTTAAAGCGAGCGTAAATCGGGTGAGTAAGAAACTGATGCTGCTGATGGCTAAGCCAAATACCATTTGACCTAAAGTTACAAGAGGTGAGAACTGTAGGATATCTAGGCTGGCTAGCGCTCCTAAGGCTACCGTTATGCTCAAAAAACCAAGGCTTACCTTTAATAAACTGCTGTTAAAACTCTGGTAGATTGCAGTAATCAGGCTGACGCTTATAGCCAAAGCCATCACAAGATATTCCAAGCGAGCTTGTTTTCCTATGCTGATGCTTAAGCTAGTCAATCCCCCAAGCAGACCAGTAAAAATACCGGCTGCAAAGCAAAGGAAGAGTAGCAGTAAAATAAGTACAATTTTGGTTGCAATTTGTTGACCTGCAATCGCGTTGCACAAGTCTGATTCTAAAGATTCTTGGTAAAAATGCCGACCTCTTATATTTTTTGTTATATGATTTTGCATTTAGAGAGTTCGCCTTCTTGCTTCACTTTGATGCAAGAGTATCTTTAGTTACTTCAAGACTAACAAATTTATGGTTACTAATTCTAGTAAAACGGCTTCAGGTGGGAAAGAATATTGGTTAAAAAATAACTGGCTACCTAATCCCTGGCTACGAGTATCAACCATCAGTGAGAGTCAAGATGCCCCTTGGCAAGACCCCGGACCAGAAGAATCAGATAAGCTCATAGCAATTCTCAAGGAACGAATACGCTCTAATCAATGTACTTTAGTCAGTGCAGTGGTGGACAAACCTGATTTTTTACCGTTGTCTTTTTTACAAACAGGAGCGAAGAGGAGTCTTGCTGTATGTCGAATAGTAAGGAACTTCTCCCTTCAAGTTTTTAAAGAGCTTGTAAAAGAGATTCAGAATTTAAAAGATACTAGTAATTTTGATTCTATCGAAAAACTAAAAGAAATATTCTCAATCCCAGATTGCGTTGCTGATGAAATTTTTAATCATAAATCACCTTTGCCTGAAAATGGTTTAATTTTCTTGAAAGCACTGGCTCAAATATCTGAGGAGCAACTAGCAAAACTGAACCCTATTCCAATTGGAACTGGCTTTCTGGTTGGAGGTACTCATTTACTAACTAACCAGCATGTGCTTCCAACTCAAGAAGTAGCTGAGCAGTGCATTGCCCAGTTTAACTATGTTGATGAGGTTGTAGGCGCTCAATCAATAGACTATGAGTTTGACCCAAGAGTATTATTTGTTTCTAATCCCGATTTAGATTATACGGTCGTCCAATTGAAAGCAGGGATGTTCACGATGCCAGCTGGATACAAATTTGGCTGGATTCAGTTAATTGAAGATGAGGATAATATTGCTAGTGAACTAGATAAAGTTCAAACTGAAAAATTAAAGGATGATGGAGATTTTTCCTACGATCAACTAAAGTCTCAGGGCTTGGATAAGGAAGGAATTATACCAGGGGATGCCGTCATCATCATTCAACATCCGAAAGGTAGACGTAAACAAATTACTCTGACTAACAATACGGTTAAGGGTCTTTATAAAGATTTTTTGCGGTACTCGGCTGATTCTGATTATGGTTCATCGGGAAGCCCTGTGTTTAACAACAAATGGGAGTTAGTTGCGCTGCATCATGCAGCAATAGCAAAAAAGAAAGAGGAAGAGCAGGATATCTTTAAAGTTGAGGTTGTTGCCCAACAGGGCGTCAGAATCCATCGAATTATTGAAGACTTAAAGAAAAAGAGTAATAACCCTAAACTGAAAAGCTTTATTGAAGACTTCATAGTTACCTCAGAGGCGCTAAATTCTCCACCATTACAATTTGCATTTGGGTTGGATGGAGTGAATAGTTATATCAATTTGGGTGCTGATAAGAGCTTAGTTATTACCAAAGAAATGACGTTTGAAGTATGGTTAAAACGTGATTCTGTATTGCAAGACGGACTGATTGTTAACCAAGTTGGGGTTTATGCCTTGTCTTTGGAAGGAGGAATGATTTGTCTGAGAACTAAACCAAATGCAACTAGCGAGGTTTATGCCTTTTTCAGTCCACTATGTTGTGAGGATGAATTGTGGCACCATGTGGCATTCACCGTTGCATTCACAGGGGATGATAAACCAGAAGTTCAATTATATATTGATGGAAAGAATATAAATTTTGACCTAGGTGCAAAATATCCTGATCCTGATATTGAAATTAATTACAACAATTTAGGAAACCTATATATCGGTGGCAATCCTGATAAGAGAAATTGTTTTCGGGATACAACTAAAAAATATTTCAGCGGTGCTATTACCGAAGTTCGTCTCTGGAGGATAATTCGCAATCCGCAGCAGATAAAGGACACCATGTATCGACCTTTGAATAGCGATGACATGAAAAATTTGATGGGTTACTGGCGGTTTAATGAAAGTGAAAGCTATAAGGTATATAACCTTGCTAAAAGTAGTATATCTAGTTCTCCATCTAGTTCTCCATCAATCTTTACCTCGGAACCACACTTTGGTTTACAGTTAAATGATGAATTGAGTGATTATATTGACTGCGGCGCATATGAGAGCTTAAAGATTGAAAATGCAATTACGATTGAGGCATGGGTTCGACAGGATGTCAAAAAAAAAGATGCAGTAATTGTTAACCGAGGTGGTAGCTGGTATGAGCAAGGTTATTGTATGTGGCTGTTTGAAGACAGAATTCGTGTCGAACTAACAAAGGAGGAGAATAAAATACCAATTGTAGCAATTGCTGATACCGAACCAAATGTTCTAACTCTTAACCAATGGCATCATATTGCTACGACATGGGACCAAAAATCAAAGATGATTAAAATTTATATTGATGGAAGAAAACAAAGCAGTAAACAAAAAATAGTAAGACAAGACTTGGGAGACAAAGATGCTTTTGCATACTCTGGCGATGACAAACCCTTTGAAGGACCCATCGGACAGCCTAGAGTGAACCTAAATATTGGACGCGCTCAAAAGTATGGACACTATTTCAACGGGCGTATTGCCGAAGTTCGTATTTGGAAAGTAGCCCGTAGTGAGGAGCAAATCAAAGCCAATATGTCTCCCTTGTTAGATAGTATGGAAACAATAATTGAGAAGGAAAAAAGCGAAGGGCTAATTAGTTACTGGCGGCTTGATGAAGAAGAGGGTAACAAGGCAAAAAACTTTGCCTGCGAGGGTAACGATGGGTTGATTGACGGAGGGGAATGGCTGAAGCCGCTGGATTACTGGCTTGCAAATAATCAAGGTGCCTTCGGTGTGACTGTTAAAACAAAAAGGTTAAGAGCTTATCAGTATCCTACTTTACCTCTGCCGTTCGGACTGCAATTTAAAGAACAAAGCGCTCATGTTGATTGCGGTAGAGAGAACCTGAGTACACCTAAAGCAATTACTATTGAAGCATGGTTTAAACACAAATTTGGCAATTGTCTAATTGTTAATCGAGGTGGCATTGTTAATCAGCGGGGTAGCGTGGAGAAGGGCTACTCTCTATCTTGGTACAATGGAAAAATCCGTGTAGATCTGATTGAAAACTCTGGGGAAAGAATAATTGTTTATTCTAAGGATGATGCTCCATCTGACTGTGTGTGGCATCATATCGCATTTACTTGGGCTCAACCCTCAGGAGAAATTACCATCTACATTGATGGTAAGCGCCAAGATTGCATAGTTGAAGGAAAATCCCGTATGATTTTGTTTCAAGGGCAGAGCAAAATTCTAGGACTTTTTGCTGGCTCAATTGATAATCCCGAAGCGAGTCTGTTAATTGGTTGCATAATTGGTCAAAATAAAGAACAAAAGACTTATTATAATGTTGCAATTGCCGAGGTCCGTCTCTGGAACATAGCCCAGACGCAGGTGCAAATTAAAGCGAACATGTCTCTACGGTTGAAGGGCAATGAGGAAGGACTAATCGGTTACTGGCGATTGGATGATGGAGGCGAACATAACAAGCAGGTACGGAACTTTGCATGTAATAATAACCACGGTACAGTTCATGGGGCAAAATGGTTCCCTGCCTCCCCATCAACTCCCTAAGACCAACCGACATGAAAATAAGTGTCAATTTAACGTCAACTAGGTAGTAAAAACCAGCGACAGAAACTAAACCCGCCAATAGCGGTGGCGCTGCGCGTAACGCACCAGGCGGGTTCCAAAACTCATGACTTTCCAGCAAGTCCGCACAAGCAGCTGCAACTATATCTAGCTGTGATTTCTAATCACCAGGTAACTTTTCCCAAGGTGAAATGCTTAAACTCCTCTCCTTTGAGCAGTTTGAATCATTCCTATGTCATCACTTCTCCTACTGTAACCTACCTTTACCACCCTGCCCCGTACTTTTGCAACAGCTCTACTCTGCGATGCCTCAGCAGACTCATAGTAATTGATTGTTCCTGAACCACTAACGTTTTTGATAGTGCTACTTGATATATTGAACAAATTGCTGAAGGGAGAAATATCCTCAGTTTTAGCTTGTTTCTGCTCCTGGGAAGAACTAGTTGCACTCTCAACCGAAGATTTCGCCTCATAGGTGCGAGATTCAGTAGCAGAACGCCCCATATAATCCGCCGAATCCAGAGGCACTTGACCCCCTGGTAATTTCTCCACATCATCTTTAGTCTGAAACTCTGGCCTGAAATAATCATCAGGCTCCAGCTTCAGATTAAAAGTGCTGAAATAGCGCATGAGGGTTTGCTTATCGACCGTAACAGAGCAAGTATTGACCCGGTGTAACGTATCCACAGACAAGTTAGTACGTTCGCTCAGTTCTTCAAGCGTGTATCGATAACCCGAATTTTCGTCCAATTCTGCCTCAGATTTAGCCGCCTGAAGCTTGTTCCACCCTTGAGATGTCAGGATTACACCTCGGTTGCGTCTGAATTTGGGTTGATGCATGGTGCTATCGCAGTTAACGTACTTGGAGTTAAGGCAGATAACAAGAGTAACGAAGCCTTTTTCGGAATATCAGGAAATATTTTGGGCATTTAGCGAGATTAACGGAGAAAGCCGCTAAATCTCCAGCCTCCTCAACCGACACGGCGGCTAGCATTCGAGAAATCAGTGACGAGATGTTTTTAAGTTCGGAGTTTAAGAGTCGAAACGGCGATTGTTCCGTCCCAACAGAAGAAACAAACTGGACTTAAGAAAAGCGGATTGGGTGAATGACTCTCCCAGCAAAGGAACAAAGCAATGCTAAATAAAGGAAGCTTGGCTAACAATTCAACCGTCTCCCGAACTCGCTCCCTTCCCTTTAAAACGGTCACAACACGAACAAAGTTAGAGGAGCAAATACTATTAAAACGCCTGTCTCAAGGAGACATTAGCGCCTTTTGGGAGTTATGGAGATGGCATCAAGGCTATTTTTACAGCCGTTGTCTCTCATGAATGTTAACACAAGTTTAATTGCTAAAAACCAATTTCTCAATTGGAAAAAGGGCAAATTGAAGAACCATTCAAAATATCTAAAAAAATGTCAAATTTAATCAAGATTTTATCAATTGATGGGGGTGGAGTTCGTGGAATTATTCCTGCTAAAGTTTTAGCAGAAATTGAAGAGCGTACCGGAAAGCGTATTGCTGAGATTTTCGACCTAATTGCTGGAACTTCAACAGGTGGAATTTTAACCTTGGGGCTGGCAAAAGCTGATGAGAGAGGTAAACCTTATTATACGGCTAGTGATTTGGTTTCTCTCTATAAAGAAGAAAGCGAAATAATTTTTCCTCTAACTCTTTTTAGCAAATTTAAGGCTCTCTTCAATACCAAATATTCATCAAAACCTCTCGAACAGGTTTTACATAAATATTTTGGCGAAACCCGTCTGAGTGAAGCTTTGACAGAAGTTTTGATTGCTAGTTATGAACTAAAGCAGTGCGACCCTTTTTTCTTCAGACGATTCAATGCTATTGAAAAGCCAAGCCGCAACTTCAAAATGGTAGAAGTTGCACGGGCAGCTTGCGCTGCACCTACGTATTTTGAGCCATTACACTTGAAGACATCTGACAGAACCTATGTATTTATTGATGGGGGTGTTTTTGCCAACAATCCAGCCATGTTCGCCTATACTGAAGCGAAGGCTCGACATAAAGATGCCACGAAATTCCTAGTTGTCTCTATCGGGACTGGACAACTAACTAATCAACTTGAATACAAGCAGGTTAAAAAATGGGGTCAGTTAGAATGGGCTCAGCCAATTTTAAGTGTATTTTTTGATGGAATCAGTGATGCAGTAGATTACCAAATGAATAGTTTACTCTCTGTTGAGAATAAAACTACTTATTACTATCGCTTCCAAATCGGCTTACAAGAATTGAGAAAAGATATTGGCGATCGCATGGACGATGCGAGTGATGAAAATATTGCCTACCTTGAAGACTTAGCACAGCGAATTATTAGTAAAGAAGACAAAAGATTAGAAACGCTTTGCCAGTTATTAGTTGCGAGCCATTAATTAACTCACCGAAGGAGCAGTTCTTTTACCAGCCGTTTTTGTCTCAGAAACGGTCGTTTCTGAGAAAACCTGACCCACTCTAAGCGACTCAACCCCAATTCCCCTACCCCGTTCTCACAATCCCTTCTCAGATTCAAATTCTCAATTTTCCTGATACGATGAGTTTTGAGAGAAGAGCGAGAAAATTTTTGTAGCCACAAAACAATAATGCTTATCGGTTATGCCAGGATTAGTACACCTTCACAGTCATTAGACCTACAAATTGATGCTTTAGTCCAGGCAGGTTGTGACAAAAAGAAAATTTTTACCGATACTGCCAGTGGCTCGAAAACAGCAAGACCTGGACTGGATAAAGCCCTCGACTACGCGAGAGAGGGTGACATCATTGTAGTCTGGAAACTCGATCGCCTCGGTCGCTCGTTGGGGCATCTGATTGAAGTGGTAAAGGGATTGAGTGACAGGGGCATTGGGTTCAAAAGCATCCAAGAAAGCCTGGATACCACCACCAGCGGCGGGAGACTGATTTTTCATGTGTTTGGTGCCATCGCAGAATTTGAACGGGACTTAATTCGCGAACGTACCAACGCCGGACTAGAAGCGGCCAGAGCTAGAGGTAAGAAGGGAGGGCGCAACAGAGTACTAACCGATAAACAAATCAGCATTGGGAAATCCCTAGCTGCCGACAAGAGCCGTAGCGTAGAAGACATTTGTGAGACGCTTAAAATCTCGCCAGCGACTTATTATCGCTACATTCATCAAGAAAAGAATTAGCTAGAGCGCTCCGCTGTTGCCTAACTCTCATGGTGGCTCCTCACAGTAATAGTAACCCTTGTACTAACAGCCAGCGACTTTCCATTGTCAACTCGGATTACTTGACCGACTCCCTAGTTTTACCCCGAATTGAAAGCGCCATTATCGCCAATCTCCCTGCACAGTAAACGCTGCCCAATAATAAGGAGACTGCCATTGCTGAGATTTCCACATCTCCAGTTGTGCAGCTCTTAAAGCCGATACCGGATTTTGCCCCTCCTTGAGCATCTTTTGATAAAATTTCGCCATCACCTCAGATGTGGCGACATCATTAACGCTCCACAAACTAACGACCACTCGCTTTGACCCTGCATACATAAAGCCTCTTGTCAAGCCCACTAATCCTTCCCCTTTCACGTCTTTCCCTAATCCAGTTTCGCAAGCACTTAACACCACCAGTTCCGCAGGCAAGTTGAGGTTGAAGATGTCGTGCAGGCGCAAAAAGCCGTCTTGGGATTTGCCTTGTTGGTCATAAAGAGACAGCACGATTCCTGATAATTCCGGATTGATGGGGTCGAGTAAGCCGTGAGTGGCGAGGTGAATAATTTGGTATTGGGCTAAATTGGGGTCAGTGGCGGTGGTGCGGGAGGCATTAAAGTCCAAGGCTTGCAAGCGTTTAGCTTCTGGGACGAGGGCGAGGATTTTCTCGGCTTCGGTGCGAGTAAATTTCAATCGGTCAAATACCTTGCCACCTTCCCCTAAACCTAAGTTACGGGAGGCACGAGTTAGGGCGTAGTTGGTGGATGTTTCAGGTGTTGGCTGGGGTTGAGTCCCTGCAACACGAGAGTCGTTGAGAGCAAAGATGGGGTCGGCAATTACCGCTACAGTTTTAGCCACAGGTGAACGGTTTTGCAGTTGTCGGCGTTGAATGGCAACAGTAGAGGCGGAGGGGAGGGTGATGATTTCGTTTTGGACTAAAAGTGGGGTGTAACCTAACCCCCCCAGCCTCCTCACTAAAGCTCCGGCTTCCCTACCAGGGAAGGGGGGAGTAGGACTTCCCTCTCGTGAATCCAAGTTTTTGTTCTCCGTCCTCCCCCCGAAACGGGGGGAGGACGGGGGGTCAAGAGGGGTTGTGGAAGAAGTTGGTATGGGCAGTGCGGCAAAGGGAACAGATTGCAATGCCCCATCTCCGACAATCAGTAAGCGTTTGTTGCCGAGTTGAGATGCAACGGGGGCAAGAAGCATCTGACTTAGTGGGAGTCCAGTTTCAAGATTGGCGGAACTATTGGGGGAGAGAGATTGGCGGAAGGTTTGGGCAGCGGCTTCGATTTCGCTGCCTTTGGGGAGTACGTAACTGGTGATGCTGGTTTTACTGACTAACCACAGGTAACTGCGGTTTTCGTTAAGGGAATATTCTAGAAGTAGGGTATCGTCGTCGAGTACCTGTTGTTGAATCTGTTGTAAGGTTAAGGGTTCGGGATATTTCAAGGCAGTGTAGCGGGGGCTGGTAGCGCGAATTTGGGCTTCGAGTTGCTTGAGTTGAGCCAGAACGGTGTCAGTTTTTTGTTTAATTTCGTCGAGTTCTTTTTGAGTATGCTGAGTACTCAAGAGTTCATACTTGCGATGCTCAAAGTCGTTGAGTTGTTGAGTGAGGTTGCGTTCTTGTTCTAGCAGTTTGGGGTCAACCCCAGAGCGGATATCTGCGCTGGCTTCGCTGAGGAGTTCTATAAGACTGCGGGCGCGGGCGCGTTCGCTAATATGCAAGGCTTCAGCATCATATCCGCCATCGGGGTTTTGCTGGTACAGTTGCATTAACAGGTCGATGTAAAACTGATAGTAATTTTGGTTACGGGCGAAGTAGGATTGCCGCAGTTCTTGGCTGGCGATTTTGGTGCGGAGTGATTCAATAATATTGATAGCTGTCTCGATTTCGGTTTTGGCGGCGGTGAGGTTATTTTGTTGACGGTTTAAGATGGCTTGATTGTAGAGGATGTGTGCTTCTTCAGTTTTGTAACCCAATTGTCGGGATAAAGATAAGGCTTGGTTGTAATAGTCTAAAGCGGTAGAGTTCTGACCTACAGCGGCGTGTATTTTTCCTAGTTGATTGAGGATTGTGGTTTCTTTAACTTTATCGTTTAAGTGTCGGGAGATGAGCAGGGCTTGGTTGTAGGCATTCAGCGCGGTTGCCCATTCTTGGGAGGCGATGTAGGTGCTACCAATGCCAATTAGGGCAGTAGCTTCTGCGGCTAAATTACCTGTGGGGCGAGAGATGAACAGGGCTTGGTTGTAGGAGTGGAGGGCATTTTCCTTTTTTCCTGTAGCCGCGTGAAGATTACCAATGTTGTTGTGGGTGGTGGCTACTGCTCCTTGGTCGTTGAATTGATACAACAAGGGCAAGGCTTGGTTATAGTAATCGAGGGCTGTTTTCGGGTCAGCTAAATCGTTATAGAGTTGACCAAGACTGTTGAGGATAGCGGCTTCTTCTGGTTTAGCAACCGCTTGTTGTGATAATGATAACCCTTGATTGTAGGAATTTAGGGCAGATTGAAATTGACCGAAATTGGCGTAAATTTTACCAATTGATAAAAGAGTGAGTGCAGCTTGAGCGTAATTTCTATCTGCACGATAGAGTGCAAGGGCTTCTTCTAATTTTTGAAGTACGAGTCTTCTTGATTCGATGCTTCCTTGATTAGAAAATTGATTTCCTTTGATAAAGGCTACTTCAGCAGCAGTAACCTTTATTGTTGCGGAGATATCCCATAATCGGGCGGTGTTATCCCCAGCAGTTAGGATTTGGCGACCATCGAGGCTAAATTCTGCACTTCTGACCGAATCCTCATGCCCTCGGAACACAGCCAGGAGATCACCTTTGCTATCCCACAGGCGGGCGGTTTTATCCACACTGGTAGTCAGGATGTAGCGACCATCGGGGCTAAATAAAGCATTGAAAACCTTACCCTCATGCCCTTGCAACACAGCCAGGAGATCACCTTTGCTATCCCACAGGTGGGTGGTGTTATCCCCATCAGTAAGGATTCGACGACCATCCGGGCTAAATGAAGCACTGTAGACCGGAACCTCATACCCCCCCAACACAGCCAGGAGATTACCTTTGCTATCCCACAATCGGGCGGTTTTATCTCTACTGGCAGTAAGGATTCGACGACCATCGGGGCTAAATTCTGCACTGTTGATGAAACCGTTATGCCCCCGCAACACAGCCAGGAGATTACCCCTGTTATCCCACAACCGGGCGGTTTGATCCAGACTGGCAGTCAGGATTTGCCGACCATCCGGGCTAAATGAAGCGCTGTCAACCCGTTCCTCGTGCCCCCGGAATACAGCCAGGAGATTACCCCTGCTATCCCACAACCGGGCGGTTTGATCCCCAACAGTCAGAATATGCCGACCATCCGGGCTAAATGAAGCACTGTAGGCCGGAACCTCATACCCCCCTAATACAGCCAGGAGATTACCTTTGCTATCCCACAATCGGGCTGTTTTATCCCACCAACTGGTAGTCAAGATTTGCCGACCATCCGGACTAAATGAAGCACTGTCAACCGAACCTTCGTGCCCCCGCAACACAGCCAGGAGATGACCCTTGCTATCCCACAATCGGGGGGTATTATCCCCAGCCGTCAGGATTTGCCGACCATTGGGGCTAAATGAAGCACTGCTGACCGACGAACCATTATGCCCCCCCAACACAGCCAGGAGATTACCTGATGTATCCCATAACCGGGCGACATCATCGAAACCGCTAGTCAGAATTTGCCGACCATCGGGGCTAAATTTTGCTCTGTAGACCCAACCCTCATGCCCCCGCAAGACAGCCAGTTGAGCGTTATTCTTAGACACCCTTTCCTCAAAAGCTTGCATAGCAGTCATTTGCTCGGATTGGGCAGCGATCGCATGTGATACGTTCCACAACCGGGCGGTTTTGTCCCAACTGGCAGTCAGGATCTGCCGACCATCGGGACTAAATTCTGCTCTGTAGACCCAACCCTCATGCCCCCGCAAGACAGCCAGAAGATTACCCGATGTATCCCATAACCGGGCGGTGTTATCCCCAGCCGTTAGGATTTGCCGACCATCAGGGCTAAATGAAGCACTGTAGACCCGACCTTCATGCCCCCGCAAGACAGCCAGGAGATTACCTGATGTATCCCATAACCGGGCGGCTTCATCTTCATCGGCAGTAGTCAGGATTTGCCGACCATCAGAGCTAAACACTGCGCTGTAGACCCAACCCTCATGTCCCGGCAAGACAGCCAGGAGATTACCTGATGTATCCCATAACCGGGCGGTTTTATCCACACTGGCAGTCAGGATTTGCCGGCCATCGGGGCTAAATACTGCACTGGTGACCCAATGATCGTGTCCCCGAAAAACAGCCAGGAGATGACCCCCGCTATCCCATAACTGGGCGGTGTGATCCCAACTGGTAGTCAAGATTTGCCGACCATCAGGGCTAAATGAAGCACT
This sequence comes from Stenomitos sp., assembly GCA_036704025.1. Classification (GTDB taxonomy): domain Bacteria; phylum Cyanobacteriota; class Cyanobacteriia; order Cyanobacteriales; family Coleofasciculaceae; genus Allocoleopsis. The sequence goes on along the minus strand of DATNQL010000871.1, from coordinate 5,794 downwards.
AGTGACATCATACTCACCCCCCCCCAACACAATCAGGAGATGACCCCCGCTATCCCACAGGCGGGCGGTGTCATCCTTACTGGCAGTCAGGATTTGCCGGCCATCAGGGCTAAATACTGCACTGGTGACCAAATCCTCATGCCCCCGAAAAATAGCCAAGAGATGGCTCCCGCTATCCCACAGACGGGCTGTTTTATCCTCACTGGTAGTCAAGATTTGCTGACCATCAGGGCTAAATGAAGCACTTCTGACCGAACCGTCATGCCCCTCCAACACAGCTAGTTGAGCGTTATTTTTGGACACGCTTTCCTGAAAGGCTTGCAGAGCAGTCATTTGCTCGGATTGGACAGCGATCGCATCTGATACATCCCATAACCGGGCAGTGTTATCCCCAGTCGTCAGGATTTGCCGACCATTGGGGCTAAATTCGGCAGTGCTGATTCTTGCTTGATGCCCCCCCAACACAGCTAGAAGATTACCTTTGCTATCCCATAACCGGGCGGTGCTATTGCCAGCAGTTAAGATTTGCCGCCCATCCGGGCTAAATAAAGCGCTTCTGAACTCACTCTTATGTCCCCGCAACACAACCAGAAGATTACCTTTGCTATCCCACAGGCGGGCGTTTTTATCCTCAAAAGTCAGGATCTGCTGACCATCGGGGCTAAATGAAGCACTTCTGATCGCATCCTCATGCCCCCGCAACACAGCCAGAAGATTACCTTTGCTATCCCACAGGCGGGCGATGCCATTGAAACTGGCAGTCAGAATTTGCTGACCATTGGGGCTAAATTCGGCAGTGCTGACCCAACTGTCATGCCCCCACAACACAGCCAGGAGATTACCTTTGTTATCCCACAGGCGGGCGGTTTTATCCTGACTCGCAGTCAGGATTTGCCGACCATCCGAGCTAAATACTGCACTTCTAACCACATCCTCATGCCCTTGCAACACAGCCAGGAGATTACCCGATGTATCCCATAAGCGAGCGGTGTTACGCAAACTAGTAGTCAGGATTTGCCGACCATCCGGGCTAAATACTGCACTGATGGACTCACTCTCGTCCTCCCGCAACACAGCCAGGAGATTACCTTTGTTATCCCACAGGCGGGCAGTTTTATCATCGCTAGTAGTCAGGATTTGCCGACCATCCGGGCTAAATGAAGCACCTCTGACCCAATCCTCATGCCCCCGCAATACAGCTAAGAGATTACCTTTGTTATCCCACAGGCGGGCGGTTTTATCATCGCTAGTAGTCAGGATTTGCCGACCATCGGGGCTAAATGAAGCACTGTTGACCGAACCCTCATGCCCCAGAAACACCGCGAGTTGTCCACCAAACGCCTGCATGGGTTGTCGCATTCCTGATGCAGCAGGGTTTTCTGTTGTCGGTGACTGCGATGCTGTAGGATTTTTGGGTTGGGCGTTGATAGGGGTGCTGTAAGCATTAGCAAATACCACTCCCATCAGAATTGCGAGATAGCGATGCACTTTTCGGGAGCTAGCTGGAAACATAACTGTTTTTTGAGAGCATTTGGTAGAGGGGATTGCCTGAATTCTTTTCTCTATGAATTCCTAAAAACAAAAAGCAATGCCCATTTACCCCATCAAACGCAACGGCGTTCCTTCCGCAACCGCCTTCTCAACCTTCCCCTGTGCCACCAACCCATCACGAGAAACCACTTTCACCTGCCCTGTCCCCTTCATCGCAATAAATACCGTTCCCGCCTCCACCGTCCTTAAATCAACACCCCCCAACCACAACTCGGCAGTATCGCCACTCACTCGCGTTACCACCGCCTGTGCTGGCGACTGAGGAGGATTAATAAAAAATGGCGGTTGCTGCTGATACCCACTCCCTACCTTCACCTCATAACGTGGCAATTGCTTAAAGTCTTTAGGTATTTCTGGAAGAATCTTCGGGAATATTTGCTCAATATTGCTATCGTCCTGCCACAGATAATGAGTCAGTAAATAACTAAATATTCCCGCCTGAAACCCATTAACATTTATTTCCCGTGCCACTTGGTTCGGTGCAGTCGCCGCTAACACCACACCTTTCGCCACCCCGGCACGGTAGCCTCTCACAAAGTCTTCTGGCGACATTTTTAACCGAGATAACCACTGTTCTTGGTAGGTTTTTTCTTCCGGAGAAACTAATACATTCTTGCCACCATCGCGAGAACGTATCCGCGTCTCTCTAGTCGCCCCGCCTGAAAAACAACTATCTAACACAGCCGTGACATTTTCCGATTTCAGGGCAGACATCAGCAAAAATAAGGTATGCCCCATAATATCTTTTACAGCCCCTCCCACCTCCGGATATCCCTCAGGTAAGGTACTATCCACCGGCACAAATGTCCCATTCAGTCCTTCTTTTCCTGGCTCAACGACAATCGGGTTAGGGTCAAAGATGCGCGAACCATGCCCGGAATAGTGATAAACCACCACATCTCCCGGTTTAGCTTGTTTAATTAAATGTTCTTCAAACGCCGTTAAAATTCCTTGCCGTGTCGCCTTGGCATCGGGCAAAACCAGAATATCTTTCGGATTAAACCCAAAGCGATAAATCAGCAGATTTCGTTGCAAATCTACATCGTTGAGACATCCTTCCAGAGGTTGTTCGATGTAATTATTGATGCCAACGAGTAACGCCAGTTTGCGGGGGGTACTTTGAGCCAGCACTTGACCATAACGTTGGGCAGATTGGAGAAAAGATAGCTGGTTAAACCCAATCGCTGCCAAGGCTGAACCTGTGAATTGCAGAAAATGACGACGAGTTGTGCGGGTCATAGTGAGCTAATTTAAAGATTTGCTCTGAGAGCGGGAAAAGCCGTTAAATGACGATTATTACAAGAGTTTTTAGCTTCATTTATTGGTAGCTTTCCTTACTTAGGGCATATAATACCTATCACCTCTAGCTTCAAAATTATGCAAAAAATATAATTTTTTTTTACATTCGGTATTAATACCTTGCTGAGGTAGCCGAATGTGAGATTTGTGTTTCGATTGAAACAATCGACTCCTATTTACCTGCCTGCGTTCAATTATCAGCCGTTAAGTTCATTCGGCTTAACACCGGGTACAAGTCTGTTCTTGCCCTCGGTTGAGGTGAGTCACCAGTAATAACAGCTCTCTTGGCTGGTGATGACTGTCCCATTTAAGGTCTAAAAAATCGAGAGTCTGGAAGGTTAGGTTTTTCGTTCGTTTTCCAGTCCTTTGATTGTCCCACTTGAAGAGATGTCTATTTGGGACAACCCGCCAATCGCGAGGAGAGCAATGCATGTAGGAATTTCACCTGTTGGCGCTCACCTTCCCACTCAACCGCCACCCCAGCCCCGTATACCGCTTTTGATCTCTAACCTGATTCACCGCCATCGCCACCGCCTTTTTTGGCCCCACAATCACAGCCAACCGTTTAGCTCTCGTCAACCCCGTATACAGCAAATTACGCGACAGCATCAAATAATGCTGAGGAAACAACAGCAGCAACACCACCGGATACTCACTCCCCTGTGACTTGTGAATCGTCACCGCCCAAGCCAAATCAACCTCATTCAAATCCGCGTAATCATAACTTACCTGACGTTGGTCAAACTGAACCTTGATTTCCTGCTCCTCGTTGTCAATGGCTACAATCACCCCCAAATCCCCATTGAACACCTCCCTTTGATAATCATTCACCCGCTGAATCAAACGGTCCCCCACCCGCAACGTCGTACCTCCTCGCACCACCTCCGCTTTACTCGGACTCGGTGGATTGAGCAGATTCTGAAGCACTTGGTTGAGATTCCGGGTTCCCACCACCCCCCGCGTTGAAGGAGACAACACCTGCACATCAGTTGTCGGATTAAACCCTAACTGGGGAATGACATCGGTGAGTAACTCCCTAATCCCCTGCACCCCATAGTCCGGTTCCGGTGCTCCTAGCCACAAACAGTCAGAACCGGGAGTCAGGGAAACAGATTCCAACTGAGGATATTTCCCAAGATTGATTTGGTGAGCATTGGTCACAATTTGGCTAGCCTGCGCTTGGCGGAACACCTGCGTCAGTCGAGCCACGGGGACACACTGTGACACAATTAAATCCCGCAACACATTCCCCGGCCCCACAGAAGGCAACTGGTCAATATCCCCCACCAGCAACAGTTGAGCCTCCAGTTTTACGGCTTTCATCAGGGAATAAGCCAAAAACAAATCCAGCATGGACGCTTCATCAATTACGATCGCATCAGCCTGCAAAGGATTAGTCTCATCGTGCTTAAAGCCAAACGTCTTGGGGTCAAACTCCAACAGGCGGTGTAACGTAGAAGCCGATTGTCCGGTCATTTCACTCAACCGCTGAGCTGCTCTGCCTGTTGGTGCTGCCAGGGCAATTGATTTGCCCATCGCTTTCCACAGGGCAACAATCGTGCGAGTGGTAAAAGTCTTACCACAGCCGGGGCCACCCGTCAACACCAACACACGCTCACTCGCGGCTATCTCCACCGCCTGCTGTTGTTGCTCGCTCAGTTCTATCCCGGTTTTCTCCCGAAAGCGCAAGAGCCAACGGCGGACTCTGGGTAAGTCTACCGTCACAGGACTGGTGAGCCGTTGCCGCAATTGCTGGGCTAGGTTCTGTTCGGTTTGGAAAAAAGAAGGTTTGTAGCACAGCCACTGGTCGGGTGAGCCTTCCAGAACTAACTCATTGAAGAAGACGCGGGGAGTAGGAGACGCGGGGACACGGGGACTATCACTCCCCAAGTCCGGGGCTATTGCCCCACTGCATCGAAGATTCAATCGCTCGTATTCAGGTTCAGGCGGGGTTTCAATCCCCGTCTGAATAATCTCTCCGCGTCCTGGAATGAGCTGACCCATTTGTTGGATTAAACGAGCAATTGCATTCTTCTGAGGTTGATGGTCATCAATCGCCAATCGTTGCACCGTTTGCTCTACCAGTTCCTCAAAGGGCAAAAAGCAGTGTCCATCTTCTGCCGCTTCTCCCAAAACGTGAACAATTCCCGCCCGGTAGCGAAACTCCGAACCCGGTTCGATGCCCAGATTCCGAGCTAGAGTATCAGCCGTGACAAAGCCAATACCATAGATATCGGCGGCCAGTTGGTAGGGGTTTTCACTGACTACAGAAATTGCCGCGTCCCCATACTGCTTGAAAATCTTAACCGCATAAGTGGTGGACACCCCATGCCCTTGCAAAAAGACCATCACCTCTTTAATGGCTTTCTGCTTTTCCCAAGCACTTTGAATCATTTTCACCCGCTTATGGGCGATTCCTGGCACTTCCAGCAGGCGTTCAATTTGGTTTTCGATGATGTCGAGGGTTTCCAGGCCAAAGTGAGCGACAATTCGCTTGGCGGTTACGGGGCCAACGCCCTTAATTAAACCACTGCCCAAGTACTTTTCCATTCCCGTGAGGGTAGCGGGTTTGGTTTCCCGGTATTGAGTCACTTGGAACTGTTGTCCAAATTTGGGATGGTCGCGCCAGAGGCCAGAAAGCTTCAGGGTTTGGCCTGCTTCAATTTGAGCAAAATTGCCAATAATGGTGACTAAATCCGGAGTCCGGGGGACTTTGAAGCGGGCAACGGTGTAACCGGATTCATCGGAATGGAAGGTTATCCGTTCGACGATTCCTTCTATGTATTCTAGTTGAGGAGTGCTATTTGTTGACATGACTCAATAACTGTGCCCATAAACCTGTGTAGAGGGAGGGTAATAAGTAGGAAGAAACTCTTACTCTCTTCCCTCCCTTGGTTGTTCCACCCTGACTCATTGGATACCCAGCATCAGTTAAAATAGGTAC